>NZ_JAJAFY010000139.1:0-1204 GCF_025384885.1 Photorhabdus kleinii | reverse complement strand
CCTAATGCTCTGGCTTGTTCTCTGAGTATCTTAAGGCGAGGATCATTTTTATCGAGACGGGTTAGTGCCTGAACGCCAGACATGCCCTCATCGAAATCTAGACCGGGGGCCATGATGCGAGATGAAGCATACAGAAAGCCCGCGCTACCCGCCGTCGCAGCAGCCCCTGCGGTGGCAAGCTTCCCGCGCATTTCCTTGGCTTTGCTATAGCTATTCTGGGCACGCGTGACCGCATTTAATCGCCGTTGCTGCTCGGCTAATTGCTGATTGTAAATTTCAGTGCGACGGGTTATTTGAGCAGTGGCATTATCGCTTTGACGAACAGAAACGCCGTGTCGGTACATCTGAGCGCCAACCGCTTGTAATTTCTGTTTTTCTTTATCCAGTGTGCGGCCATAGCGATCCCGTTCCTGTCTGGCTGCAAGCAGGATTTTGCGCTGTTCTTCGGTTTGTTCCCTGAACCGCGGAAATTGCGCCGCTAACTCTTTGGCTTTAGCTTTGGCTTTGTCGTAAGTCTCCGCGTTTTTTTTAATAGAATCGCTTAAGCGGTCAAACGTTTTTGTCTGACTTGCCAGGCTCTTAATGTCGCTTGACGTTGATTTGATTTGAGAAGCCAGCCCCGCCGCTGCACGACTGGCAGCACTAACGGGACCGGATAACTTATTAGCGGCGCTCAGTGATACACGGATGTTAAGATTACGATCTGTCATGAATCACTTCCATTGCGTGCGGCTGCGCGTTCATGCCATTTTAATAATTCGAGCACGGTCATTGCGTCATACTCAGACGGGGCCCAGTGAAAAACCGTCGCGATATCCGCGATAATTTCGTCTGTTTCCACAAACGGGCACGGAATTATTTTTCGTCCTGTGTTTTGATCGTATCGGCTTCCGAGCTCGGTGCTAAAAAATCAGCAACACCGCTTGCCAGTGCTGTGAAATCCTGAATCCCCATGCTGTTAATCTCTGCTTCTGTCAAACGCGGCTGTGTCACACGCGGCAATAGCGTGATGAGAGAGTTCACATCACTTGTCATGACGTCATACAGTTTTAACCCACGTAGGGCGCCCACTTGCTTCATCGTGTCAGTGATCGTGACCTGTGTAATGGTTTCCCCGTTGTGGCGCTCTAAAGGTTCTGAGAGGGTAATTGTTTTTGACATGGTTAAATCTCCTGCAATTGGCCAATTGGCCAATTGGCGTAAT
>NZ_JAJAFY010000138.1:0-1204 GCF_025384885.1 Photorhabdus kleinii | reverse complement strand
CCAATGATTTCATCCTGAAATAAAACATCATAAATGTGATATATATCACATAATTGACACAAAAAATGAAATTAATTTGAAATTATTAGTATTGGTTATTAAATGATTAATATTAATCTGTTTTTTATACAATGTTGTCACAAAATAATCACATTGGCCTGTTTTTTGCTTTGCAATATAACCCCTTGTTTTTGCTGCTAACTTAACCAATTTCCCTATTTTAGATGCCCGGTTGATCATCAATCCTAAATATTGATCGCTAAGTTAAATTCGTGGTTAATACCGCTCTAGCATTGTGGAATAGAAAGTCAATGAAAAGCAGTATTTTAGTGTTTGCGGTTTTTTATAGTGTAGTCTCAGGCAGTCAGGCCGCAGACCTCTCAGCACAACAACTCATTCATCAACAGGCACGCCAGCAAGCCCTGGAGGCGCAATTAGCCCCACCCTCTGCGGAGGTTCACCTGTCTGTCCCCGAACAGGCGGTGTCATCCGCCTTTCCGCGGGAAACGCCGTGTTTTCCGATCACCCGCGTCGTGTTGGCCGGCACTGAAAATTTCCCGCATTGGTTGCCGTTCAGGCGTGTCGCTCAACAGGGCGAAAACCATTGCCTGGGCGATAAAGGCATTAACCGGTTGATGACCCAATTGCAAGATCAGCTCATCAATCACGGCTATGTCACCAGCCGGGTTCTGGTCCCTCGCCAGGATCTGCATACCCAAACGCTAAAACTGGTGATGATACCGGGCTACATCCGGCATATCCGCTATACCCCTGACAGCGGAAAATATATCCAGCGGATAACCCCCTTTCCCGCGCGTGAAGGAAAATTGCTGGATTTACGGGACATTGAGCAGGGACTGGAAAACTTGCAACGTTTCCCGACCGTTCAGGCGGAGATGAACATTGTCCCGGCAGCGCAACCGGGGGAGAGTGATATTGTGCTGGACTGGCGTCAGTCACGGCACTGGCGAGTCGCCACGTATCTGGATGATACCGGCACCAAAAGCACCGGCCGTTATCAGGGCGGATTCACCTTCTTTCTGGATAACCCGCTGGCGTTAAGCGACCTGTTCTATCTCTCCGGTGGACGCGATATTCACGCGTCTGCCGGGAAAGGCAGCCAAAACGACACGCTCTATTATTCGCTGCCCTTCGGCTACTGGATGGCGAGCGTGACGGCCAGTCATTACGATTATGTGCAGAC
>NZ_JAJAFY010000137.1:0-1225 GCF_025384885.1 Photorhabdus kleinii | reverse complement strand
CTTCCGGGATAAATCTGTGAGTGGATCCGAATGCTGCGCAGGTGGTGTCCGGCGTAGAGTGGGCGTGACTTTGTATCGGGCTCTTTCTGGGAACTGCGGGAACCTGTCATCACGATGTCAAGGGAGAAATGCAAGTCACTGAATTGACAAGTATGAGAGTACCGATGGGTGATACGGGGGCGGAGTGACTCGTAGTAGTGAGGAAATATTTGTAATGAATGTGGAGCGAAGGGGTCACGTCAGGCAGCCTTACCCGGTATCCAACTGTCAGGCAGGAGGAGATACGGAGGTTAAGGCAAAACCGTTTGTCATTGAGAAAAGAGAAGTGTACCGTGCCTGGTTATTGGTTAAAGCCAATCAAGGTGCGGCAGGCGTGGAGGGTCAAACTCTCGCGGATTTTGAATCCAATCTGAAAGACAATCTGTACAAACTCTGGAACCGCTTATCATCGGGCAGTTATTATCCACCCCCGGTGAAAGGTGTCGCTATCCCTAAGAAGTCGGGAGGTGAACGTCTGCTGGGGATCCCCACGGTTGCGGATCGTGTGGCACAAATGGTGGTCAGGCTTCATTTCGAACCCCTTGTTGAACCTCATTTTTTGCCGGATTCTTATGGCTACCGACCGAATAAGTCGGCGATTGACGCCATCAGAGTCACAAGGCAGCGATGCTGGCAGCAAGATTGGGTATTGGAGTTCGATATCAAGGGGTTGTTTGACAATATTCCTCATGATTTACTCATGAAAGCCGTGAGGAAACACACAAATAGCCCGTGGCTCTGCTTGTACATCGAACGCTGGCTAACGGCCCCGATGAAATGCCATAGTGAGATGTTATTCCGTGAGAAAGGGACACCGCAAGGCGGTGTGATTAGCCCGATACTGGCCAATTTATTTCTGCACTACGTTTTCGACAAGTGGATGCAGAAATATCATCCCCGGATGAAATGGTGTCGCTATGCGGATGATGGACTGGTTCATTGCCAGAGTGAAGCTCAGGCCAGAGAAATCTGGCAAAGGTTGGAACACCGTTTCAGGGAATGTGGATTGGCACTGCATCCGGACAAAACCCGGATTGCTTACTGTAAAGATGTAGAACGAAAGGGAAAATATGAACATACCTGTTTTGATTTTCTTGGATATACGTTCAGACCAAGGTGGGTCAAGAACCGTAAAAGAAACAGTTTGTTTGTGAGTTTTACACCGGCAGTCAGCAAAGCGGCCCAA
>NZ_JAJAFY010000136.1:0-1270 GCF_025384885.1 Photorhabdus kleinii | reverse complement strand
TCGGTAGTCCCATCCGGCAAGGTCACGGTTTGGTTCGTCAGCCAGATAATATCTGAAGTCAGCAGCGCCATCTGCGCCGGACTCAAGGCGACACCCGGCGTTAACTGTTGCTGTTGGCCAAAGGCAATTCCGGCATCCATCAGCGCTTTAAACTGCGCTTCATCGTTGTTGTAGCCGGGCAGATAGCGTCGGCCGGTCAGTTGGGTGATTTGGTCGCGCACCAGCCGCTGTTCATAGAAGCCGTCCCCTAACCGTTTGTGGACCCGCGCCGGGTCATGCGTTAATTGTTGCCGCATATATTCCGAGCCCAGCCACTGTTTATACTGGGTGAATTTCGGGTCGGTCTCGACCAGATAGTGGCTGTCGCTGCCCGGTTGCACGGTATACAGGCTGTTATCCGGCAGGCGGGTGTTAGGAGTCACCACGCGTATCACCGGGTCGATTGTTTGCCCTTTCACCGTTTCCGGGGGCAGAGACAGTTCAAACGGCTGACCGGGGGGCAAGACCAGCGGCTGGTCGTTTATCCCGCTCACCGGTTTGACCGCCGTGGGGGCCGCGTGAATCTGGCCGGTCTGTCGGTCTGTGAGTGTGATATCGGTGCCCTGTGGACGGGTATGAGCCTGCCAGGCCAGCGTTTTCAGGTCAATCGTTTCTGTCACCGGCGCGGGGTGATAACCACTGCGGCTTTTTCCCTGCGAGGTTTTGGTGCCGAACCGGTGCCAGCGTTTGGTTTTTTTAGCATACCAGTGGGTCTGGCGACCTTTATCGGTGGTGATACGTTCGCCCTGAGTGGCGATATTATGCAGCTCGCCGATTTCCCCGCCTAACGCGCCGCCGGCGACAATCTGGCTGTCGTGATTGGTGACCTGCGCGCTGTTGAGCGTGATATGGCCGCCCGCCAGAATTTTACCCGGGTCACTCTGTTTAACCTGAGTTTCATTAACGGTCCGGGTGTACTGATATTCGTAAAAGTTATTACTGCGGCTGCCGTCCGGCATGATGGCATCGTGCACGCCGTGTTTGTTGTGGCGGGAAGTGTCCACTTGCGACCAGTCATAGCGGGTGGTCCGGCCGCTCAGTACCGCGTCGTGATGCGGCGATTTTTCCGTTTCGACGACCTGCGTCACCAGACCGGCGTTGGTGTTGTTAATCCGGTCGGCCTGAATGTTCAGGTTGTTCCCGGCTTCAATCGTTGCCGCGTGGTTATTGAGCTCACGCGCTTGACCCGTCGCTGTCAGGTTGTTGTCCAACTGGCCGCCAATGCGCATAT
>NZ_JAJAFY010000135.1:0-1313 GCF_025384885.1 Photorhabdus kleinii | reverse complement strand
AATCTGTGTGAGCACTGCACTCAACCTATCTCAGGTAAGGAGGTGATCCAACCGCAGGTTCCCCTACGGTTACCTTGTTACGACTTCACCCCAGTCATGAACCACAAAGTGGTCAGCGCCCCCCTCGCGGTTAAGCTACCGACTTCTTTTGCAACCCACTCCCATGGTGTGACGGGCGGTGTGTACAAGGCCCGGGAACGTATTCACCGTAGCATGCTGATCTACGATTACTAGCGATTCCGACTTCATGGAGTCGAGTTGCAGACTCCAATCCGGACTACGACAGACTTTGTGTGCTCCGCTTGCTCTCGCGAGGTCGCTTCACTTTGTATCCGCCATTGTAGCACGTGTGTAGCCCTACTCGTAAGGGCCATGATGACTTGACGTCATCCCCACCTTCCTCCGGTTTATCACCGGCAGTCTCCTTTGAGTTCCCGCCTTCACGCGCTGGCAACAAAGGATAAGGGTTGCGCTCGTTGCGGGACTTAACCCAACATTTCACAACACGAGCTGACGACAGCCATGCAGCACCTGTCTCTCAGTTCCCGAAGGCACTTCGCTGTCTCCAGCAAATTCTGAGGATGTCAAGAGTAGGTAAGGTTCTTCGCGTTGCATCGAATTAAACCACATGCTCCACCGCTTGTGCGGGCCCCCGTCAATTCATTTGAGTTTTAACCTTGCGGCCGTACTCCCCAGGCGGTCGATTTAACGCGTTAGCTCCGGAAGCCACAGCTCTAGGCCACAACCTCCAAATCGACATCGTTTACAGCGTGGACTACCAGGGTATCTAATCCTGTTTGCTCCCCACGCTTTCGCACCTGAGCGTCAGTCTTCGTCCAGGGGGCCGCCTTCGCCACCGGTATTCCTCCACATCTCTACGCATTTCACCGCTACACATGGAATTCTACCCCCCTCTACGAGACTCCAGTCAACCAGTCTTAGATGCCATTCCCAGGTTGAGCCCGGGGATTTCACATCTAACTTAATTCACCGCCTGCGTGCGCTTTACGCCCAGTCATTCCGATTAACGCTCGCACCCTCCGTATTACCGCGGCTGCTGGCACGGAGTTAGCCGGTGCTTCTT
Organism: Photorhabdus kleinii; assembly: GCF_025384885.1. Lineage (NCBI taxonomy): Bacteria > Pseudomonadati > Pseudomonadota > Gammaproteobacteria > Enterobacterales > Morganellaceae > Photorhabdus > Photorhabdus kleinii. The sequence continues at coordinate 229 of NZ_JAJAFY010000135.1, read as the reverse complement.
CTGCGGGTAACGTCAAAATCTAACCCTCTTCAGGCTAAATCCTTCCTCCCCGCTGAAAGTACTTTACAACCCGAAGGCCTTCTTCATACACGCGGCATGGCTGCATCAGGCTTCCGCCCATTGTGCAATATTCCCCACTGCTGCCTCCCGTAGGAGTCTGGGCCGTGTCTCAGTCCCAGTGTGGCTGGTCATCCTCTCAGACCAGCTAGAGATCGTCGCCTAGGTAGGC
>NZ_JAJAFY010000134.1:0-1317 GCF_025384885.1 Photorhabdus kleinii | reverse complement strand
CCTTCTCCGTCCCCCCTTCGCAGTCACATTCAGTACAGGAATATTAACCTGTTTCCCATCAGCTACGCCCTTCGGCCTCACCTTAGGGGTCGACTCACCCTGCCCCGATTAACGTTGGACAGGAACCCTTGGTCTTCCGGCGAGCGGGTTTTTCACCCGCTTTATCGTTACTTATGTCAGCATTCGCACTTCTGATACCTCCAGCAGGCCTCACGGCGCCGCCTTCAACAGCTTACAGAACGCTCCCCTACCCAGCAACGCCTCAACGTCACTGCCGCAGCTTCGGCGCATGGTTTAGCCCCGTTACATCTTCCGCGCAGGCCGACTCGACCAGTGAGCTATTACGCTTTCTTTCAATGATGGCTGCTTCTAAGCCAACATCCTGGCTGTCTGGGCCTTCCCACATCGTTTCCCACTTAACCATGACTTCGGGACCTTAGCTGGCGGTCTGGGTTGTTTCCCTCTTCACGACGGACGTTAGCACCCGCCGTGTGTCTCCCGTGATACCATTCTTCGGTATTCGCAGTTTGCATCGGGTTGGTAAGCCGGGATGGCCCCCTAGCCGAAACAGTGCTCTACCCCCGAAGATGAATTCACGAGGCGCTACCTAAATAGCTTTCGGGGAGAACCAGCTATCTCCCGGTTTGATTGGCCTTTCACCCCCAGCCACAAGTCATCCGCTAATTTTTCAACATTAGTCGGTTCGGTCCTCCAGTTAGTGTTACCCAACCTTCAACCTGCCCATGGCTAGCTCACCGGGTTTCGGGTCTATACCCTGCAACTCATTCGCCCAGTTAAGACTCGGTTTCCCTGCGGCTCCCCTATCCGGTTAACCTCGCTACAGAATATAAGTCGCTGACCCATTATACAAAAGGTACGCAGTCACCCTGATAAATCAAGGCTCCCACTGCTTGTACGTACACGGTTTCAGGTTCTCTTTCACTCCCCTCGCCGGGGTTCTTTTCGCCTTTCCCTCACGGTACTGGTTCACTATCGGTCAGTCAGGAGTATTTAGCCTTGGAGGATGGTCCCCCCCTCTTCAGACAGGATTTCTCGTGTCCCGCCTTACTCATCGAACTCACAACCCGGTCATCTTCGAGTACGGGGCTATCACCCTCTCTCGCCGGCCTTTCCAGACCGTTCCTCTGATGCCCTGGCTGATGCTGGTTCTGGGCTCCTCCCCGTTCGCTCGCCGCTACTGGGGGAATCTCGGTTGATTTCTTTTCCTCGGGGTACTGAGATGTTTCAGTTCCCCCGGTTCGCCTCATTAACCTATGGATTCAGTTAATGATAGTGCAACGCATTGCACTGGGTTTC
>NZ_JAJAFY010000133.1:0-1352 GCF_025384885.1 Photorhabdus kleinii | reverse complement strand
TTTCAAGCACAGTGATTTTTTCCGACTGACTGGCGCATAGGGTTTCCAGTTGGCACAACTTTTGCGCTTGATTAAGGGCTTCACCGCATTTTTCAGCGGTTAATTGCACCATTTCCCGCAAAATGTTTAATTCTGCGTTGTTGTGATCACGGTGCAGCCCTAGCGCTTTTTTCACGGATAAAACAAACTTTTCACCGAGGGATTTATCATCGACAGGGTTCTGTTCAGTCCCCGCCAGCAATTCAACCATGGTTTCCAGTGATGCCGACAAATAGCGATCATCACTGGCCGGCAGACCGCGCTCCTGCACACTCAGCTTGATTAATTCCGTACCGACAGCGGCGGGGGTATCCGTCAGCGCAATGCCGGTCAAATAGGCGCTCTGGGTCTGAGGAAAACGGGAGTAAAACTCAATGCTGGAAAAAATCTTCTGCCCACTCTGGTTCAGCTTGATTAATTCCGCGTCCTTTTCTTCATCCAGTTCAACAGTGGCCTCCAGCGCCAGCTTGCCCTGTAATGGGCCGTCTTTAACCTCGTAGGCACTGGCAGATTGTACTAACGCAAACTGACGAAACGTACTGTCCGGGAACAGGCTTTTGACGTGCTCCAGATTCAAGCGGGCGGCGTACAGTCGAGGGTTATAGCTATCGGCCATCTGCTGGATCTGCTCGCGGGTGACGGCAAAGCCATTGAGCGTCATTCCCTCCGTGCAGACCGTTAATTTAATGGTTTTTGGCATTGTCACTTCTCCAACAGGCACTTCTGACTTTTGATAGCGCTATGTTCGCAGTCACGGCTTTTTGACTCAAAGCTTTCGCCGTGTCGGGGCCCCGCGACAGGCAGGAGTCATAGCGGCACGCGCGTGACCGTGGGAAAGTGGCGGCATGATGACGACAGAACATGATCCTCGACACGAAGCAAAAAGCCTGTACTGGCAAGCCTACAGCGTTTCGCAAATAGCAAAACGACTGGGCGTCAGTGCGAACACGATTTATTCGTGGCGGCGGCGCGATAAGTGGGATGAAGCCAACCCCCGCGAGCGCGTCAACGGCGAGCTTCACGTAAAAATATTACGGTTACAAGCGAAAGAAACCCTGGCACCGCATGATTTTAAGACGCTTGATTTTCTTTATCGCCAGTTGGAACGTTTCGATCGCGCTGAAGCTAAAAAAGAAGAAAAGAAAAAGGTAAAAACCCCGAAAAATCATTTTAGTGATGAGCAAGTCGCTGCATTGCGTGCGTCGGTTTATGAATCCCTGTTTGAGTATCAAAAACGCTGGTACAAACAGAAAGACCGCCGTAACCGCATGATATTAAAATCGCGGCAAATTGGGGCCACATGGTATTTTGCC
>NZ_JAJAFY010000132.1:0-1362 GCF_025384885.1 Photorhabdus kleinii | reverse complement strand
AATCCGGCCTCCGTTGGCTCTGTCTGCCACTCAATCTCGACCGGTTGATCCACCACCAGATTGCCATGCCCATCCTTCACCGTCGCCGTGAAGGTATAAGTATCGGTGCCGTTGTTGTAGCGCTTCTCGTCTTTATCTTTATCCACATCCACCGCCACGCTGGCGACATAATAGCTGTCACTCAGCTCCGCAAAGCTGACTTTACTCGCCGCCTTCACTGCCGTTTGCTGACTGGCCGTCTTCGCCGACACCTGCACATCCGTCACCGCCGCCGTGCTGGTTAACGTCGCCGTCACCTGTCCCTGTGCGTTACTCACCGAATTGCTTTGTTTCGTCAGTTTTAGCCCGGCCACCGCGGGGTCTGTCTGCCAGTCAATCTCGATCGGTTTATCCACCACCAGATTGCCATGACCATCCTTCACCGTCGCCGTGAAGGTATAAGTATCGGTGCCGTTGTTGTAGCGCTTCTCGTCTTTATCTTTATCCACATCCACCGCCACGCTGGCAACATAATAGCTGGTGCTCAGCTCCGCAAAGCTGACTTTGCTCGCTGCCTTCACTGCCGTTTGCTGGCTGGCCGTTTTCGCCGACACCTGCACATCCGCCACTGCCGCCGTGCTGGTTAAGGTCGCCGTCACCTGCCCCTGTGCGTTACTCACCGAATTGCTTTGTTTCGTCAGTTTTAGCCCGGCCACCGCGGGGTCTGTCTGCCAGTCAATCTCGACCGGTTTATCCACCACCAGATTGCCATGACCATCCTTCACCGTCGCCGTGAAGGTATAAGTATCGGTGCCGTTGTTGTAGCGCTTCTCGTCTTTATCTTTATCCACATCCACCGCCACGCTGGCGACATAATAGCTGTCACTCAGCTCCACAAAGCTGACTTTGCTCGCTGCCTTCACTGCCGTTTGCTGGCTGGCCGTTTTCGCCGACACCTGCACATCCGCCACTGCCGCCGTGCTGGTTAAGGTCGCCGTGACCTGCCCCTGCGCGTTACTCACCGAATTGCTTTGTTTCGTCAGTTTTAGCCCGGCCACCGCGGGGTCTGTCTGCCAGTCAATCTCGACCGGTTGATCCACCACCAGATTGCCATGCCCATCCTTCACCGTCGCCGTGAAGGTATAAGTATCGGTGCCGTTGTTGTAGCGCTTCTCGTCTTTATCCACATCCACCGCCACGCTGGCAACATAATAGCTGGTGCTCAGCTCCACAAAGCTGACTTTGCTCGCTGCCTTCACTGCCGTTTGCTGGCTGGCCGTTTTCGCCGATACCCGCACATCCTTCACCGCCGCCGTGCTGGTTAAGGTCGCGGTAACCTGCCCCTGCGCGTTACTTACCGAATTGCTCTGTTTCGTCAGTTTT
>NZ_JAJAFY010000131.1:0-1362 GCF_025384885.1 Photorhabdus kleinii | reverse complement strand
ATTATGAATGCCGTAACGGATATCGTTGCGGCTTTTTTTTCACTGCCCGTGGGTAATGCCTTTCCCTTCTTACTGGCAGCACAAAGCTTTTAGACATATCAAGCAACTGAGACATAAACTGAGGTATTTTTCCAGGAGAGACTCGGGGTAATAGGCTCAACTGACCTGTAAGATAGAGGCAAGCCTGCTTAAACCCTATTTGGTAAGGTTCTGTTCCTTTCTGGCTATACGCCATCTGAGTCATCATAAAACGCAGCAAATTGTACGCCAGTACAACACCCCACAACTCCTGCTCGATAAGCTCCGGTTTTTTACTTCTCAGAGTCAGCTCGTTTTTCAGCATATGTTGCTTCATTTCCCTGAACCCGTGTTCAATTTCCCAACGATATCCATACAGCTCTGCAATGTCAGCTTTCGGGTATTTCTGCGGATCTGTCATTGATGTTAGTATATAAACTATTTTATTTTTGATTGTCTTACACAGTAGTCTCGCTGTCAGCGTGGCTGGGGCATTTGCCCATTTTTTTCTCGCTTGAGGTGATAATGTCAGTTCAACGAGTTCATCTTTTTTACCTAGTTTACGTACCACCTTGTATTGCGCGCCTTTTCTCAGTGGTAACATCCAGTGTTTTTCTGTACCCGATGACTGCCAGTGATGCAGAAGTCCAAGCGCATAAAATCCTTTATCCATAATAGTTAGCGTATGCTCAGATGTTTGATTGGCCAGACGAGCTGCAAGGTCAACCTCGCTGATAGCAGATACACTGCCGAAGGCAGCACCAGCCAGTAAATGGCTTGTCACCTCCATTTGGCAGACCATCCGAAGCTGCGGCCATTCAGAAGATGAATGTGCATTCGCTGTCCGACCAAAAGCAGCATCATTTTCTGGTGTATCTGGTGTACGCCAAAGTGTTCCGTCCAATGCCATCAATGTGAGTCCATTCCAGTGAGATAGGGGTGTTTTTTCAAACCAGAGTCGGCTTGTTTTTTCAAAAACTTGTTTTATGACATCAGCGCCGAGCCGCTGACGAGCCTGAACCACGGCACTGGGAACAACAAAAGGACGCTTGCCGGGAAGAAGTATATCCAGATGAGAGACAATCTGATTCATGGACAGAGAGCGAAACAAGGCCATTCCAGTAATCGCCCAGACCATCATTTCCATCGGAAGCCTGCGTTTACGAACAGTTGCAACGCCAGTATCGACTAGGCATTCGTCAATAATCTCAGGTGAAAGAAGGTCGGAAAGAGCAGAAAATTCTTCCGGTGTATAGTTATGGATAGTCTCAAGAGCTTGGCTGAGTAGCATAAAAAAATCCGTAATCGTTATAAGTTACGGATTCTTACATAACCACTGGATCG
>NZ_JAJAFY010000130.1:0-1375 GCF_025384885.1 Photorhabdus kleinii | reverse complement strand
AAAAATCGCCTTCTTAACATCAGCTTGTCCCAGAGAGATAACGCTTTTGCCTTTTATTACGGACATGAGTGATTAACGTTATTCCTTCTGCTTCTAGTTCATCGCACAAAGCCTGCGACAAATACCCTTTATCGCCATACAAACATCCTGTTAACCCTTGTACCAGCGCTTTGACGGGATGGCGATCATCCTTATTTCCTGAGCGCCAAAAGTTCACTACAATCATTGATAACCAGATGAAGTTTAAAGTTTTCCCTCGCTGTGCGACGCCCTGAAATACGCGATGACGGGGAATACGGAGATTGTGGCAAACGGCAATTTTAGTTAAATCAATAAAAGCGATCCCCTGGGTTTCAGCCTTGCGTGACGAAAGAAAAGCACAGAGAGGAATGAGAGCCCTTTGCTTCAAGGTTAACATGCGGGTGTAGCTGACCAACCGGGGAAAATCGGCCTTAAGATAGTGTTTGACATGCTGAATATAAAACGTTTTAAAATCACGATAATGGCTCATGTGGAATAAAATGAGGAGCGTCATCACTTCACTGAGAGAAAGGGAAGCTTCGCGGCGACGTTTGAGCAAACCATTTTCAATTAACTGTTGATGCCAGAGAGGAATAAATTTTTGGCAAAAGTCATCGACGCCACAGTAAAGTTCTTCTAAATTAGACATGCCTGAGGCACTGAGTTCCCTTCTTAAGCAAACCTCAGGTTAATTAAATTATTAATCTGTATGAGAAATAAATGGCCGATTACTAAAACAGAAAGGTAAGAAATTTATTATTATGCATATCTATGGCAGTCATGAGCCATCCTGTAACCGATTTCCCGAAAATAAACTGATATCTTTCTCATCGAACGAAGATGATAATTGCTATGACAGCTCAATAGTTTATACAGATCAGATAATAGAGAAAATTATTAATAAAAACAAAGATAGTAAAGCATTTATTCTCTATTTTTTAGATCATGGATTACAACGTTTAGATAAAAACGGTGACATCCGTCATAACCACGGAGTTAGTCATCCTCGAAAAGAGGCTTATAATATCCCCTTATTTATCTGGTATAACGATAATGTTAATCCAAGATATCGTCATACTGGTGTACTTCAGATAATTATTACCTTATCAGTGATTGGCTAGGTATTTATCATAAATCTCCAGAATACTGCCGTTCACCATTAAACAATTGTTTCAAATCACAGAAAGAGCTAACGGTGATCGATGATAATAAAACTTAATATACCCGTTATCTTTCAAGTTGCCTCTTTGTTGGCTGCACTCACTCATCCCGGTCACATCGTTCGCTATGCCCCTGCGGATTCGCTCCCTTGCCATCGCGGTGCATCTTGAAATCCATAGGATATCCCTTTTAA
>NZ_JAJAFY010000013.1:0-92372 GCF_025384885.1 Photorhabdus kleinii | reverse complement strand
TAATAGAAAGGGGAATGAGCTATGCAGCTTTAAGTTATTTAGTAAGTTTATTGAAGCGTTGAATATCATTATGTTAACCATATACAGCCAGCTTTTTTTGACCCTTTTTTAGCAACTAATTATAACTTGTTGATTTATTTAAGGGATTAGCTTTTGCTTATAAAAAAGGTTTTCTTAGTTTTTGTCAATTTACTCTTTAATAATCAGCAAATTAAAGTTAGTATCTAACAGTTCACTGCCGCACAGGCAGCTCGTGGCTGGCGACGTTGCATCTCAACGGTCTTCTCGGGTATGCCACAACCGCAGCACGTAGATCATCGAATCAAGAATTTCGTAACGTACCTCGTACTCGCCAACCAAAATACGCCTTACCTCGCGTGGCTCGAACTGAAATAGTTGCTCTCCAATACGCGGATTAGTTAGCAAAATCGTCGGTGCCTGGGTCAGCGACTGTACCGCCCGAGCGGCAGCTGGCTTATTAGCCAGAGCCAGAAATTCATACAAACGCGCCAAATCTGACAGCGCCTTAGTGGTCCACTTAAGCTCCATCAACGCGGCATCGGCAGTTGATGGTCGGTACCGAGGCTGTCAGCCCAAGCCTGCACCGCCTGGTGATCGATAACTCGACCGGTATCCACGTCTGCCAACGCTTCTTGGGTCAGACGATCACGTTCCTCTTCTTGGGCGATCCATGCGGAAAGAGCCTGTTTCATGATCCAGCCACGTGAGCGTTCAAGTCGGGCTGCCATCTGGTCAACTTTGTCAGCCATCGGGAGTGGCACGTGTGCGGTCAGTACCTTGGTTGCTGCTTGTGTCATGCTACTCTTCATTCTAATGACTCCTCTTGTTTTATTTTAATCAAAGTTAATCATAGTGATTGGCTTTGATTTGGTCAAGAGTGTCAAATTGAACTATAGTAATGAAATGACAGATTGGCTTATAAAAGAAGAGAATATATTTAAATTAAATGATTTAATAATTTCAAAAAACACGAATGAAAAGGATTCTTAATATGATTAACGTTGCTATTGCTGGTGTTGGAAATTGCTGTTCGTCTCACTATCAAGGGATTTATTTTCACTTAGATAGCGATCCAATAATTAATGATCTAGGTATTTCAATCAAAGATATCAATGTGAAAACTGCATATAATGTTGATTGTAGGAAAGTTGGTTTACCAATATCAAAAGCAATTTTTGCAAAACCTAATTGTGCAAGGGTATTCTGTACTGATTTGCCAGAAGGTCTGATTGTCGAGAAAATTGAAGTTTTTGATGGTGTATCTTCGTATATGAGCAATCAACCTGAAGATCGCGGGTTTCGTGTATCGAGTGATCAAAAACCAATTGACTTGGCTTCTAGCCTTAAAGAAAACGAAATAGATATATTGATAAACTATTTACCTGTTGGCTCTCAAAAGGCTACCGAGTACCTTGCTGAATGTTGTCTGGAATCTGGTGTTTCTTTGCTTAATTGTATTCCAGTGTTCATAGCGTCTGATCTTGAGTGGGATAGAAAATTCTACGATAAAGGCATCCCTATCATAGGTGATGATGTGAAGAGTCATTTAGGTGCTTCAATCTTGTCGCAAGTATACCAGGAATTAGCACATTCAAGAAGTCTAACTGTTGACTATCGCCAGCAAATTAGTATTGGCGGAAACACTGATTTCAATAATATGATGGTTCAAGAAAGATTAGCATCCAAAAAAATTTCGAAAGAGAACGTTATTAGAAGTCAAAATGAAATTTCCGGAGTGGGTGTTCCCGAGGATTCCCTGATTAAGTTCGAGGTAATTTATGTTTATGCTTCAGCATCTCGTAGTGGTGATTCTTAACGGAGTCTACAATTTTTGCCAGACTTTGCCTTTCTGGACCAATCTCCACCGCCTAATCCTTCACTTTCTCAATATCTTGCCACGAAGTAGTTTGGGGTTCAGGGTCATCTAAAAGATAGGAAAATAATAGTTCTAGGCTGTGTCCCTCAATTAAATAATCGTCTTAAGAAATAAACGGATACAACCTAATTTCACCATAGCTATATAGTTTCTTGCGGTTTTTTCATAACGTGTGCCAATGCGACGATACTCTTTGAGTCGACCAAAACCTCTTTCTACAACATTTCTTCTTCGATAGGTTTCATGGTCGAATTTAACCCGTCCATCTGTTCGGGCTTTTTCGTTTGATTTATACCCGTTATCTTTCAAGTTGCCTCTTTGTTGGCGGCACTCACTCACCCCGGTCACATCGTTATCTATGCTCCCGGGGATTTGCTCCCTTGCCGTCGCGATGCAACTTGAAATCCATAGGGTATATAGGGAATTATCACTTTTATTCCCTGACGTTTTAACCGGTTGCGTAATGAGTGGCTGGCGTAACCTTTATCAGCAATCACCGCTTTTGAACGCCGTTTCATAAAACCGTTTTTACGCTGAATACCCAGACCATCCAGCAGGCGTATTGCATATTGACTTTCGTGACATTGACTGGCACTGAGTACCACATTCAGTGGGTGTCCTTTTCCATCGACCGCCAGATGGATTTTGGAACCATAACCCCCCTGAGAGCGACCCAGGCCATGGTCTCCGGTGATATCGGGATGTTTTTTTGGGCGCCAGCCGCACAATGTACCTCATCCAGTATTGACAATAACTTATTGAAAATGAGATTAATTATTCCTGATTTTGACCACCGATTAAAGCGGTTATAGACGGTCTTCCAGGAACCATAACGTTCGGGTAAATCCCGCCAGGGGGTGCCGGAACATAGCACCCAAAACAGGCCGTTGATAACCCGGCGGTGTTCAACATAAGGGTGTCCTGGCCGTTGAGAATGTTCAGGGGGCAATAAGGGGAGCAGTAACGCCCATGCTTCATCAGGAAGGTCGTAACGAGCCATAACATGTTTTGTCCGAAAGTCAGAGCCAGATTGATTATCCTATCTCAATCTATTGCGGGACACAGCCTAGTATATTCACGACATAACGCTGTTCACTGCCGCACAGCACAGGCAGCGGCGCACTCGATTGAGTGCGCTAAAATTAAAATAAAGAAGTCTATTTTCTACCTGATGAGCATCAATTCTTATGCTTTTGAGCATATGTTTCACTATTAACCCATTGATGGTCTTTTTCCCAGGTAAATAACCACTTACGGGTTGGTCCGGCCATTACGTTGAGATAATAGTTGTTGTAACCGGCAATGGTTGCTACTGGGTGATAGCCTTTGGGGACCATGACCACATCTTTGTTGTAAACAGCCATTGATTCATCTAGTGTGCGGTCATCGGTATAGACGCGTTGCATGCAGAATCCTTGAGATGGGTTCAAACGATGGTAATAGGTTTCTTCCAAATAGGTTTCCTGTGGCGCATTGTCGGTATCGTGTTTATGGCTAGGGTAGGAACTGGTACAGCCTTCATCGGTAAAGACTTCAACCACCAACAAGCTATCAGCAGGTTTGTTATCCGGTAGAATGTTGTGAACATAGCGCTGGTTGTAGCCATTTCCACGTTGTTCTGCACCAATATCCTGTGGCGTAATCAGGCGAGTCGGGTAACTTCCTTTACCCGGTGCCTGGCATACCGCGAGTTCGAGAGCGGTATCGGCAATGATTTCAACAGATTCCCCCGCAGTGATGTAAACGGCATAAGGTTTTTTGCGTTCAAATGGCTGCATGCGATCGCCAATATGCTCAAATCGTTGATGTGTCGTCGTTACTGTGGCTTTTCCCGCCACCAAAACCAGACAGGTTTCATTTTTTGATGCGGGTAAAGTGATTTTTTCACCCAAGGCCAACTCATAAACATCAAAATGGACATACTTCCAATTGGCAGATTCTGGTGTGATATGTTGAGTTCGTCTATTCTGATCCGGTGCATGATATTTTGATAATAATTTGGACATATTACCTACCTCAGCATTGCTTTTGTATAAATCGAACGGCGACTATTAAAGTAATCCTGCATCTCTAGCTAGTTGATGTAAATTGTTATAACCCATTGTTGCGTAGGTGAGTGGATGGGCAATAGCAGGATCTTGTTCTGCTTCAACTACCAGCCAGCCTTTATAATTTTGTTTTTTCAACACTTGAAAAATTGCCGGATAATCAACGCAACCATCTCCCGGTACTGTGAATACACCACTCAGGACTGCATCAAGGAAGCTGGTTTTACGGTTTTTTATATCGTTGAGTACATCAGGACGGATGTCTTTACAGTGAACATGATTAATGCGTTTTGCCCAGCGTTCTGCGATAGCCAGTGGATCAGCGCCAGTAAAGGTTAAATGGCCGGTATCCAGCAATAATCCAACTTCATCACTGGTATTTTCCATCAGATGATTAATATCTTCCTCAGTTTCAATAACCGTTCCCATATGGTGGTGATAAGCAATTTGAACACCTTGTTCTTGGGTGTAGCGGGCAAATTCAGTTAATTTTTCACCGTATTCTTGCCAGCGGTTAGCTGGAAATTGAGGGCGAAGATGGACTGGCTTGTTTTGATCGCCGTGAATGCAGTTTGTCACTTCCGCAAATACCATGACATTAGCCCCCAGCTCGCGTAGCAGGGTCAGGTGAGATTGTACCGCTTTAATCTCTTCCGCCACTGAACGGGTGAGTAATTTGCCAGAGTACCAGCCAGATACCAGCATGAGATCGTGGGCGGCAAGAATGGGGCCCAATATGTTGGCCTGACGAGGGAATTTGTTGCCCAATTCAAAACCGGTAAAACCTGCCAGGCGGCCTTCTGTTAAGCAGGTTTCCAGTGGCGTATCTGCGCCGAGGGTGGGTAAGTCATCATTAGTCCAAGTCAGAGGGTTGATACCAAGTTGAACAGCCATGATGGTGCTCCTAGTTGAATAAAATAATTTTATTATGTTGCTATCCGCGCTGACGCCATAAGCTAATCAGGTTGTGATAGTTGGTTTTTATTTTCTGGATCAAACGGTTATCATCAATCTCATTTTTTAGCCATTTTAGGGATGGTTGACCAAATAGGGTTCTTCCGACAGCAAAACCTTTGACGATGGATTTGCCGGCTGCGGCATTAAAGCCCATTTCCAGCTCTTCTTGTGGAGCATCAAGGCCAAGAATAACGACGCCACGGCAATAGGGGTCTCTCTGCTCGATGAGATAGTCAATGTTGTCCCAACTTTCAGAACTGAGAGGTGGGAGTTTCCACCAATCCGGTTTAACGCCAAGGTTATAAAATCGTCTAAGCGCGCGAATATAGAATTCATCTGAGTGTTTCATTTCCGCAGGTAGAATCACTTCCAGTAAAAGTTCGTGACCAGATTTACAGCATGCGGCATAAATTTCCCGAACTTTTTTCTCTTGTTCCAGACGGAGTGGGTGAGCGTCTTCTGGATGGAAAAACACCAGGCATTTGACGATGTGTTCCAGTGGCCAGTCAATAAGTTGGGAACCTATGTTGCCATGTTCCAGACAAAGCGGGCGAGAGCCGGGTAGCTCAATTGGGCGGCCTATCCACCAACCTTGACCGGTAATTTCGTTTAAAACATCCTGACCAAAAGTGCTGTCACATAACAGGCCTATTTTTCCTTGTAACCCTGCTTCTGTGGCAACTTCTTGGCTGGCGCGCAATAGAAGTTGTTTTAATGATGAAATACGCTTGATACTGGCATTTGCTTGTCGGGCTAATTCAATAAATTGAATACGATGATCAAATGCCATTACGCACAGTTCGTCCCATTGATTTTTACGGGCGCTGATACGGTGAAGGTGATTAAGTGTTTCATCCAAATCAGGGCGTAGTATTTGATTGGCGCGTGATAAATAGTTATCAAGCTCTGTTTTATCTGGCATTGCTGGCGCGCAGCCATGACGAGAAACAACTAATGCGCCACAAGCATTAGCGTAGGTACAGGCTTTTTCCCAACCTTCGTTATTTAGATAGCCGCGTAACAGGCCGGACATAAAAGCATCCCCGGCGCCGAGAACGTTAAGCACATCGACAGAAACGCCCTGTATGGTAATGCTATCATTCAGATCATTAGGGATTTCAGCGGTAAAAACAGAGCATCCCAGTGATCCCCGTTTGCAAACTAATGCAGCGGACGTGAGTTTACGAATGTTGCGTAGTGCTTCGATAGTATCTGTGGAACCACCGGCAATATGGAACTCTTCTTCTGTGCCAACAATGAGGTCAAATAGTGATAACACTTCCTGTAGCTGAGCTGTCACCTGCTCCGATGCGATATAACGTGTTTCACCATCTCCCAGAGAAGTTAACCCCCAAAGTACCGGGCGATAATCAATATCTATGACCGTTTTCACACGGTTACGGCGGGCGTAGTTGAGGGCCGTCAGCACCGCATCGCGAGTGTTAGGATGAGAAAGATGTGTTCCGGTGATAGCCAGACAACGAGCGGATGCAATGTATTCTTCACTGAAATCATCACGGGTAATTGCCATATCGGCGCAGTTATCACGATAGAAGATCAAGGGGAAAGTGGTCTTATCTTTGATTCCTAGCAGCACCAGTGCCGTAAGGCGTTCTTTATCCGTGGTTAGATGGCTGGTATCACAGCCAACACTTTGCAACTCTTCCCTAAGGAAACGTCCCATATGCTCATCACCGACTCTGGCTAGCATGGAAGATTTAAGCCCCTGACGAGCGGTACCATAGGCGACATTACCGGAAGAACCCCCAAGATATTTTGCAAAACTTCCCATGTCTTCCAGACGTGCTCCGATTTGTTGGCCGTAAAGGTCAACGGCGATTCGTCCCATGCAGATGACATCAAATTTTTTTTGCTGCTCCATTGAACAATTCCTTATTAAGTACAACATCAAGTGTTGCTATGATGAGCTCCGACAGTGGAAGATTGATAAAAATAATTAATTAATTTCAGTGACATTCACCCAACGTTGTTCTTGATAAGAATGAGCAATGGCATCCAGAATACGTGAGACTTTCCAACCTTCGGTGAAATCTGGCCATATCTCTTTATTGCTGGCGATACCATTGATCAAGTCTCTGATTTCCACTGTTTTTTGATCATTGAAGCCGATGCCGTGACCTGCACCGAGACAGAATGGTGCATAGTCAGGATGTTCCGGTCCAATAAGAATAGTTTTAAAGCCTTGGCGGTTTGCTGGTTCATCGTGACGGTAAAGTTTTAGTTCGGCCATTCTTTCTTGCGTAAAGCTCAAAGTACCTTTTGTTCCTGTAATGGTGTAGCTCAAACCCATTTTGCGGCCGCAGGCAATACGGGAGGTTTCAATAATACCCATTGCTCCACCGTTGAAACGCACCATAGCATGTGCTTGATCTTCGTTTTCTACCGCAACCATAATGTTAGAACCGGTTTTTTCCGGGCGTTGTTTGATGATAGTTGCCATGTCTGAGCAAACAGTTTGGATATCACCAACCAGGAACTGCGCCATATTGATGATATGAGCAGCAAGATCGCCTAATGCACCTAATCCAGCTTTATCTTTGAAGCAGTGCCAGTGAATAGGGATGAGTGGATCAGCCATATAATCTTCGTTATGAGTGCCGTAGAAGTGAATGACTTCACCGATTTCACCATTCGAAATGATCTCTTTAGCCAGTTGTGCGGTAGGGTTTTTCATATAGTTAAAACCGACTAATGTTTTCACTCTGGCTTTTTTGGCGGCTTCGACCATTAATTTTGCATCAGTTGAGTTTAGTGCCAGTGGTTTTTCACAATAAACATGCTTGCCATGTTTGATCGCTTCGAGAGCCATCTCTTTATGAAGAAAATTTGGTGAGCAGATATCAACAACATGAATATCGGGGTCTGCTACTAATTTGCGCCAATTATCAGTAAAGCGCCGGAAACCTAACTGTTCAGACCGTTTTGCGGCGAGTTCAGCAGAAACTTCGGCTACCATTTCACAAACTAGTTTGCCTGCCAGAGGGAAAACCGTAGGTGCTTGTGCGTAAGCAATGGCATGTGTGCGTCCGATGTAACCAGTACCGATTAGGCCGATACGAATCTCTTCCATATAGCTGTTTCTCCGAATAGAAGCGGATAGGTCGTTTGTTGTTGCAGTCAATTCTTTAGTGTTTGCCAGTTAGCCTTGGTTGCTGTCATACACCTGTTATAGGAAACATTTATTTCATTTTCAACTTAAATAAAAATATTAATTTCAAGTTGTGATCTGATAAGGGTTTTTTATGTAATTCATTGTTATATGGGGTTAATTTTATAATGAGTTAGGTGCCATTCAGTGATAAGAACAGAAAAAATAGAATATTAGAATTTTTATTTTATTTATGGCTTGGTATATACCCTATGGATTTCAAGATGCATCGCGGCGGCAAGGGAGCGAATCCCCGGGAGCATAGATAACGATGTGACCGGGGTGAGTGAGTGCAGCCAACAAAGAGGCAACTTGAAAGATGACGGGTATATATGGAGCGTGTGTTAGTTAGCAAAGGGAGCTGTTATCTCTCCAGGATTTCCTCTTTCAAATATAGGATGCAGGGAAATCCTGGCAGTGAGTTATTCTGATAATAATATTGGAGTAATAAAGTCAGTTATTTATTTTATTTACCTGATCTTTTTGGTGTACTATTTATTACAAGCTTCCTGAATAGCGTTTTACCTATCTGGTATAGTGCATAAGATAGTATTAATACCGCAGACAGGTAATAAATAATCATAATTACCTTGGGAACATTATGTGCGAGGAATATATATATCGAGATTGAACAGAGTGTAATTAACCATGCAACCGGTTTCACCATAGACCACGGCGTAATATTTACCTGTTCGGTATAAACATCTTCAAATGGTTTAGCTGGAAAAAAGTAACCAATAGCCAACATGAAAATAACATTGAGGACAAATAAAATGCCAACCAGATGAAAAAAGTGCAGGTTAATTTTTAAAATGAAATTACAGACAATATAGGCAGACATACCGAATAATAGGCCAAGTTTAGCGGCAATAGGCGGCACTCGTTTAGTCATCAGACCAACTAATACCACGCTGAGAATTGGCGCATTAAAAATCCCCTGTAATTGTTGAATGAGATAGAACAGACCATCCGGCGCATTAGCGACTAACGGTGCGACGATCATAGTGATTAACGCTAGCCCGATCCCCAAATATTTACTCATAGCGACTGTTTGCGTTTCGGTGGCATTTTGATTGATTCGCTGTTTGTAAATATTGACGATAAACAGTGTCACAGATGAATTAAGTCCGCCGCTGAATGTGGAAAATACCGCACCGACGACCACAGCGGCAAAGAAACCAACCAATACTTCCGGTAGAATTAAATGTACTAATTCTGGGTAAGCGTTATCTGGATTATCTATTTGTCCTTTGAAAATATGGAAAGCAATAATGCCAGGTAGAATAATAATAGACGGCATGATGAGTTTAAGTAAAGCACACAACATGACGCCTTTTTGTCCTTCTGCTAGATTTTTCGCACCAAGAGCCTTCTGAACAATGGATTGATTGGTACACCAAAAAAACATATTGGAAACAATTAGGCCGGTAAATAGCGTAGAGAAAGGGACCAGAGAATCTTCACTGCCGATGGAGTTAAATTTATCAGGATTAGATTGATAAACTTCAACTAATCCTTGCCAGGCATTGCCATTGCCAACATAGAGCAGGGCAAAAATAGTTACCATTAATCCGCCAACGATTAAGCCAATGCCGTTAATAGTATCCGCGGCGGCAATGGCTTTAATACCGCCAAAGATGGCATAGACCGCACCTAATCCACCAACGCCCCAAACCATAATCCATAGCGCTGTAGTTTTATCAATACTGAATACATTGGAAACCTGGAATAGACTTTCCAATGCAATCGCGCCGGTATATAGCACAATGGGGAGTAGTGAAATGATATACATAGCCAGGAAAAGAATTGAGGTAATAAGCAGCGTATTTTTATCAAATCGGCGTTCAAGATATTCCGGGATGGTGGAAATACCGAGTTTCAGATATTTAGGCAGGAAATAAATAGCGAATAGAACGATGGTCACAGCGGCTATTACTTCCCAAGCCATAACGATAAATCCGGTTCGGAATGCTAATCCATTCAAACCGATTAAATGTTCTGTGGATAGGTTCATTAATAACATAGAGCTACCAATATAAACACCTGTGAGAGATCGTCCGCCAAGAAAATAGCCTTCAGTAGATTCTGTCAGACGAGCATTATGGGTTTTGTGATAAGCGAAGCCAGCCACTAATAGGGTAAAACCAATAAATGAGAGAAAAGCTAACATACTATCCTCCAAGCCTGATTGACTGTTTTCAGGCAGCAATATGCTGACGGGAAAGTGGTCTTTCCCGTTTTTAGGGTGAAAATAAATGTGAGTCAGTTATTTAGAGATATGGAGCTGTTTTATAATCTGATTTCTTTACCTGAATGTAGGGATTCGAGAGCTTTATCGGCCAGATAAAGTGCCTGTTCGCCATCAGCGCCACTGCATTCTGGTGTGGCGCGACCAGCCATGACATCGACAAAATGGCCCCATTCAGTAATGTAGGCTTCCCGGTAACGTTGCAGGAAGAAATGCTCTGGCTTGGCAGTTAAACAACCGCTGTTTTCCCAGAGCTCAACGCTGTTTTCTTTGATGTTACCGGCGCTAAGCAGCCCTTTTTCACCATGCAATTCAATCCGTTGATCATAGCCATACCCGGAACGGCGGCTGTTGGTAATGGTTGTCATTGCACCTGATGGGAATTTCATAACAATAAAGGCAGTATCGATATCACCTGCTTGCCCGATAGCGGGATCAACCAGGTTACTGCCTTGGGCGTAGATCGAGCAGGGTTCCTCACCGATAATAAAACGCGCCATATCGAAGTCATGTATTGTCATATCCCGGAACATACCACCAGAAACTTTGACGTATTCAGCGGAGGGAGGAGAGGGATCGCGGGAAATAATCAGCAGAGATTCGGCTTTTCCTATCGTACCAGCATCAAACAGGGTTTTTACTCGGCGGAATTGCGGATCATAACGACGGTTAAAGCCAACAAATAAGGGCACCTGATATTGTTTAACGATTTCAAGGCAATGACGAATACGTTCAATATCAAGATGAACCGGTTTTTCACAGAAGATTTTTTTATGATGTTTTGCTGCGAGTTCAATTAGGTCTGCATGAGTGTCTGTTGCTGAGGCAATAAGAACACCATCTATTTCAGGGTCAGACATTGCCTGTTCAATAGTTTGTCTTTTTGTTTGGTATTGCTGTACTAAAAGTTCAGCACTTTTCTGATCGGGATCGACAACGGAATAAAGACAAGTTTCTTTATGATGAGCGATATTCACTGCGTGTACTTGCCCAATTCGTCCAGCGCCAAATAATGCAATGTTGAACATGGATGCTCCTTGATACCTAAGTATCTGCTTATGAGATACTTTAAAATATATCAAATAAAATATTTATTTCAAATTATCAATATTTGGAAATTATATTTTTGAGTGTGGCGTAGCATTTTGTTAATAATAATATTAAATTTGTGTTAATTAGATCACGTAAAGTAAGATTGATACTGGATGGAGTGGAAAATTTATCCTTTAAAAACAAATTATAATATGCATTCGACTAAGTATATGGTTACGCTTAGTTATAGAGATTAATGAAAGGAAAAGAGTAACTTATTTCCAGAATAAAAATTCCAAAAATGGCATTGAAAATGGTGAGGAAAGGGAAAATGGCCCGTAAGATAACAGGCCACTCACTTCTAGTACTGACGTACTCTGGTTGCAACCATCTCCTTTATTTTCTTTGCGGCAGATTCTATGGCTGGATTTTTGGCCACTTGTGCTGTGCCTACTCGCCACCATGATTCATAATCATGCGTCATTGTTTTAGGTAACACTTTGATATCTATGAGTACTGGTACCGTCTGTTTTTGGGCTTCCTGTAACGCACAAAGCAGTTGTTGCTCATCGTGGACTCGGTAACTTTTACAGCCGTAGCTTTCTGCATTTTTGGCGAAGTCGACTTTAATCAGTTTGCCATCCATGTTGCCGCTTTCTGGGTTACGATAACGATTTTCTGTTCCGAAACTGCCCATCCCTTGGCTCATTTGCAGATTATTGATGCAGCCAAATCCCGCGTTATCAAATAGCAACACGGTGATTTTGATATTTTCCTGTACTGCGGTTTGCAGCTCTGAATGAAGCATCATATAAGCGCCATCACCGACTATGGCATAAACCGGTTGGTTGGGGCAGGCTAGTTTAGCGCCAATAGCAGCGGCTATTTCATAGCCCATACAGGAATAGCCATACTCAAGATGATAGGTATCCGGTTGTTTGGGTTGCCATAATCGCTGTAAATCGCCAGGGAGGGAACCTGATGCACCAACAATAATCGCTTCGGGCTCAAGATATTTGTCTAATAATCCCAATACGCTGGTTTGTGTCAGGCGGGTTTGTAATGTTTGGCTGTATTCTTCCAATTTATCATCGAGATGACCGGGAATTTCTGGTGTGAAATCTACCTGATACTCAATATTGAACAGACGATTTAACTCTTTTCTCCATGTTTCCCGTGCCTGATGAATCTCATCTTGATAACCACTGTGATAATGCAATTGAATAAGTTGTTCTGCAATAGCGTTTAACCCTGCTTGGGCGTCTGATACAACGGGTATTGCATCCAGTTTGCAGGCGTCGAATTCCGCTACATTGATAGTGAGAAATTCAACTTCTGGGTGCTGAAATAGCGATTTGGATGCAGTGGTGAAATCAGTAAACCGGGTGCCAACACCAATAATTAAATCGGCCTCTTTGGCGATCAGGTTGGCAGCAAGACAGCCTGTTGTGCCTAAGCCACCACAATTAAGGGGATGGTCGGCAATTACGGCGCTTTTACCTGCCTGTGTTTCAGCAAAAGGAATATTGAAGTGTTCTGCGAATTGACGAAAAGCGTTATGAGCTTCTGAATAGCGCACTCCACCACCGCAGATAAGTAAAGGTTTTTTTTTGCGGTTTATGAGTGCCACCGCATCGTTAATCATGGCAACAGAAGCAGGGCGGCGTTCAATGCGGTGAATTCGTTTTTGGAAGAAATAGTCAGGAAAATCCCAAATCTCGCCTTGAACGTCTTGTGGTAGGCAAATTGTGACGGCACCAGTATCGGCTGGATCGGTCAGAACTCGCATCGCATTAATCATAGCGCTCATTAGCTGTTCTGGTCTGGAGATACGATCCCAATAACGAGAAACAGGGCGGAAACAGTCATTGGTGCTGATAGTATGGTCGTGGAACTGTTCAACCTGTTGTAAGACTGGATCAGGTTGACGGCAGGCGAAGAGATCACCGGGTAATAACAGCAGAGGAATGCGATTAGCTGTGGCAGTTGCCGCAGCGGTTACCATATTGGTGGAGCCAGGGCCAACAGAGGAGGTTACGGCAAAAATCTGTTTGCGCTTTTTCTGTTTAGCAAAACCTGTGGCGATATGGGCCATACCTTGCTCATTGCATCCTTGGTAAACGGTCAAGTGACCAGGATCTTGCTCCAGTGCTTGCCCCAATCCAACAACATTACCGTGACCAAAAATGGTAAAGATTCCTCTGGTGAATGGGTATTGCTCTCCGTCTGCTTCCACATATTGCTGGTTCAGGAATTTCACCAATGCTTGAGCTGTCGTCATTGTTGATTTGTTCATGTTACAGGACTCCATTTTATTCCATTGTTGGCATCACAAAATTGCTGGAATGATGTTCTAGCCTGATACTTGCTGGCCAGCGGCTGGTAACAGTTTTCATGCGGGTGTAGAAGCGAACGCCATCATTACCGTGAACGTTAAGTGGGCCAAAAATTGAGCGTTTCCAGCCCCCGAAGCTGTGGAAGGCCATTGGTACCGGAATGGGGATATTGATGCCTACCATACCCGCTTGTACATCTTCGCTAAACTGGCGAGCGGTTTCTCCGTCGCGGGTGAATATCGCGGTACCATTACCATATTGATGGCAGTTAATTAATGTTAGCGCGGTGGCATAATCGGGTACACGGACAATTGACAGAACAGGACCGAAGATCTCTTCTTGATAGATTTTCATCTCTGGCGTGACATTATCGAACAGCGTTGGGCCAATAAAATAGCCATTTTCATAACCGGGAACCTTGAGTTGACGGCCATCAATTAACAAGCTGGCCCCCTGTTTTTCGCCATTATCGATGTAATCACAGATTTTAGCTTGGTGTTGGGCGGAGATAACGGGACCCATATCGTTTTCTGTAGTTGCGACAATACCGGGACCGACAGATATTTTGTTGATCTGTTGACGTAATTTTTCAATTAATGCATCTGCCGTTTCATCGCCAACCGCTAATACAACAGACAGTGCCATGCAACGTTCACCGGCTGCGCCAAATGCTGCACCTGCAATAGCACTGCTAGCCATATCGAGATCGGCATCTGGCATCAGAATACAGTGATTTTTTGCGCCTCCCAACGCCTGACAGCGTTTCCCGTGAGCTGAGGCGGTAGTGTAGATATATTCAGCGACAGGAGTTGAACCCACAAAGCTGACAGCTTGAACGTGTGGATCTGTTAGTAGTATGTCGACGGCTTCTTTATCGCCGTTGATAACATTAAATACGCCATTGGGTAAACCGGATTGTTTAAGTAGTGATGCTAATTCAAGCGCGAGAGAGGGATCTTTTTCTGAAGGTTTCAATACGAAAGTATTCCCTGTCGCTAATGCGATAGGAAACATCCACATAGGAACCATTGCCGGGAAGTTGAAAGGGGTAATGCCAACACAAACGCCTAAAGGCTGCATTAATGAATGGCTATCCACTCCCGTCCCGGTATTCGCGGAATGTTCACCTTTTTGTAGATGAGGGATGCCACAGGCAAACTCAACGACTTCCAGACCACGAGTTAATTCACCAATAGCATCTGAATAGATTTTTCCGTGTTCTTCTGAAATCAATCGTGCCAGCTTGTCTATATTAGCTTCCAGTAATGTTTTGAACTGGAACATGACACGAGCACGTTTCAGTGGTGATACTTTAGACCATTCTCTGTAAGCTTGATGAGCGATTCCAATTGCCTGTTCAACTTCATGGGCTGTGCTTAGTGCTACCTGACGTATCTGTTTTCCTGTTGCTGGATTGAAAACCGGCGAAAAACGGGTGCTATAACTGGAAATAAGTTGCCCATTAACATAATTATGTACCTGTTCCATTCTGAGCCTCTTTTGCGGATTTGATGTTAGTACTGAATCGGAAACTTTGATAATAGATATATGAAATATATGTTTTATTTTCAATGTGATTTGGAACAAAAGGCAATTAATGTGATCGGAGTAAAGTTTTTATGAATTACCGATAATTAGGTGACTAATTAGATGTTAATCAATATAGTGGTAATAATAAATTATTACAATGAATGGATTATGTATTTCATTTTTAACTATAAAAATGAAATATGATTCAGCTTATACGGTAAAACGATTACAATTGCTGGCGATAAATTTTATGGGGGATTTATGTCTGTCGCATCGAATCTGAATGAATTTCAAGAACAAGTCCGTTCACGCTATAGTGAATTGAGTAAACGCCTGCAACAAGTAGCTCGATATGTGCTGGATAATACGAATAGTGTCGCTTTTGATACTGTTGCTGTGATTGCCAGAGAAGCTGATGTTCCTCCATCAACATTAATTCGTTTTGCTAATGCGTTTGATTTCAGTGGTTTTAATGAAATGAAACAGCTATTTCGTATGCATATGGTGGAAGAAACCGCCAGTTATGCAGACCGGGCCAGATTATTTAGAGAATTGGATGGCGAACAGGAACTGCCAGAAGACCCTCAGCATATTTTGCAGGAATTTGCTCGTTCAAATGTGCAGGCTATGCAACAGTTAGCTGCCAGAACAGCCCCCGAAGATTTAAGGAACGCGGTAGACTTATTGGCTCAAGCTAAGAATATTTACATTATTGGGCTGCGTCGTTCTTTTAGTGTGGCGGCTTATCTTTCTTATACATTGAATCACTTGGAATGTCGCCCTTTACTCGTGGATGGTTTGGGGGGGATGTTCAGGGAACAGATTAATTTAATTGGGGAAGAAGATGTTGTTGTTTCAATCAGTTTTACCCCTTATGCAGAAGAGACACTGATGGTCAGTGAACGGGCGGCAAAAGCCGGGGCAAAACAGATTGTGATTACAGATAGCCAGATTAGCCCGCTTGCCAGTTTTAGTGATGTTTGTTTTGTGGTTAAAGAAGCACAGGTGGAAGCATTCCGTTCTCAGTCTGCTACTTTGTGTTTAGTGCAATCTTTGGCGGTTTCTCTGGCTTATCGGCAAGGAAACTTGATTTAATTGTGATATAATGCCTTATATTCCCGACGAACCTCTAATGACTATTGACCCGCAAATTACGGCGGGTTAATGCTTTATCAGGTCAGTAGAAAGCACATATACCCGTCATCTTTCAAGTTGCCTCTTTGTTGGCTGCATTCACTCACCCCGGTCACATAGTTTGCTATGTTCCCGGGGATTCGTTCCCTTGCCGTCGCGATGCATCTTGAAATCCATAAGGTACAATTTAAATAGAGCGTAAACCTGATATTGATAACTGGTTTGTTAGACATAAATGTTGTTGATTCTTATTGGTGATAATTATTTAATAATTATTCTGAGTTATGGTTTTGAAAAGGGATCAATATGATGAGTAAAGGATCGCGTTACATTTTTGTCATTTTATCTGCAATTTCTTTCCAGGCATTTGCCTCAAATTTTGACTACAAAAGTGATATTCCTGCTGATAATAAGCCATCTACGGAATATTTAAAAAAACGGGAAAATCTTAAACCTAAGCATTGGAATGTGGATAGACTCATTACAGATAATAATGCGGCGGAGAAGCGGGAACTGGCAAGACAGATGAAAGAAGATGAACTTAATCGGAAGAGCCGAGAGTTTAATGATCGTGTCAATGATAAAATCCGTCGAGATCTTGAACGCGATGCTCGTATTAAAGAGAACGGGGGCATGACCAGAAGTAACTTTTTTGATCGGGAATAACCGTGACTTAAAGCAACTCGATAGTGAAGTGAATGACCTGTCGGGAAAAATAGGCAGTTTGTCGACAATTGTTGACGCTCTTTCGAAAGAATTTTCTCCATTAGCATGTGAGTATAATGACTTCGTACTAAAGGAGAAGAATATATGGAACAGATCGAATGGACTGACTTTGAGAAAGTTGACATGCGGGTTGGCACAATTATTTCAGTAGAATTGAATCGTAAAGCTAGCAAGCCTGCCTATAAATTACAAATTGATCTTGGCGTGTTGGGCGTTAAAAGCTCAAGCGCCCAGATAACTGTGCATTACACACCTGAACAATTAATTGGTCGTCAGGTTCTTTGTGTATGCAATTTTCCACCAAAACGGATTGCTGGTGTTAAATCGGAGGTATTGCTAACCGGCAGTGTGGATGAAAATGGTGCGGTGGTGATCGCAGAATTTACTCTTCCTGTCCCGAATGGTCATAAATTATTGTAAATCACGCTATTTTGTTGTCGAATGAATGGAGTGTATTTTAATCAGCGACAATGAATATGGCTCTTCAATTACCTTCATTACATTTACGCCGGTATTCTGCTGAAACTATTAGCCATAGCCATCAAGGGTTATGGCAGTTCGTTTTTGGCTATAACGGGCAACTTGAGTTAAACGTAGAAGGGCAACAACGTACCGTTAGTTTTGGAAATGTTGTTATGATCCCACCGGATGCGAAACACAGCTTTTGCGCTAGTGGTGAAAATCAGCAATTGGTGCTGGAGTTGCCTTCGGCACTGTTTAATCCATTACATAGTGATGCTTTCTGGCAACCATTACCTGATTCTGCGCTTGTTCTTATTAAGTGGTTGCATGATTACCCGCCGCCACCCGCTAATCACGCTGATGCTGCCCGTTTGCTGCTGGCTCAGCTACCACAAGTAGGTTCATCTTCAGCGTTGATAGTAAAACTACATCAAGGGCTTGTTGGGCGTCTGCATGAGAAAGTGACGGTGATGGATATGGCTGATATTTGCGCAGTATCTGCCAGTACCTTGCATCGTAAACTGTTTATTGCAACAGGGATGAGTCCAATGACTTATTTGAAAACGTGCCGGATGGAATTTGCCTATAATCTGTTGGCTTACAGTGATAGGCCTTTGGCTGACATTGCTTTTCTGTCTGGTTATGCCTCCCAGTCAGCTTTTACCTTTGCATTTAGTCAACATTATGGTTGTACTCCAGCTAGGTTACGTAAAGCCAAATGATATTTTCAGCATTTTATGACTTGATGCACAACATAATTGTGCGTAATATACAAACAACGAGGATGTTATGGCTGTTGAATTCAGGGATAGATGGTTAGAAAGATTTTATGAGCAAGATTTACCGCACAAATGTATACCTGCATCTCTACAGAGTGCGTTATACCGAAAACTACAAATTCTGGATGCTTCGGTTAAAGAGGCTGATTTGAGAATCCCTCCGGGAAACCATTTTGAGCACTTGAATGGCTATTTGAGGGGATGGTGCTCAATAAGAGTAAATAGGCAATATAGGCTTATTTTTCAGTGGACTGATGGTGTTGCGGTTGATACATATCTGGATCCTCATAACTATTAAACTGAGGGAAATAAATGATGAGAAATACAAAACGTCGCCCGGCAACAGTTGGTGAAATATTGGTGAGTGAGTTTCTGGTGCCCTTGAATATCGAAATTAATGTGCTTGCGGAAGCAATGGCTGTTCACCGTAATACATTAAGTCGAATTGTGCATGATAAAGGTTCGTTAACCGTTCCTATGGCGATTAAATTGGCAGCGGCTTTGGGGAACACTGCGGAATTTTGGCTTAATATTCAACATGCAGTCGAACTATGGGATGTGCGTAATCATGCATATCAAACGGAATTATTGAATGTAAAACAGATAGTTAAGCCATCCACTACAACGGCAATGCACTAATGTGTTTGTTTTCAAGAGCACAAATGCGTTGAAATACGTAAAGCCATTTTATAGTGAGATGGCTTTACGTTAGCGGTAAATATTATTGAGCTTTCGCTTCTGACTTATCAGCATTATTAAGCAGGCGGCGAATGGGGACAATTAACACCATCAAGACGACTGCACAAATAACCAGAGCTAAAGATACACGGGAGAACAGATCAGGTAGGTTGTCCAGTTGATCAGCGCGTACATGTCCACCAATCAAGCCGGCAGCTAAATTACCTAAAGCGC
Source organism: Photorhabdus kleinii (assembly GCF_025384885.1). Taxonomy (NCBI): domain Bacteria; kingdom Pseudomonadati; phylum Pseudomonadota; class Gammaproteobacteria; order Enterobacterales; family Morganellaceae; genus Photorhabdus; species Photorhabdus kleinii. The sequence goes on along the minus strand of NZ_JAJAFY010000013.1, from coordinate 73,142 downwards.
TCGCACAAAACCACAAGCCCATGACTTGACCACGCATTCGAGATGGGGCCAGTAGCGTCATCGTTGCGAGACCAATGGGGCTAAGGCACAGTTCACCGAGTGTCAGCAATAGAATACTTGCGACCAGCCAGAATGGAGAAACGGTTTCACCTGTTGCGAGTACATTCTGTGCTGCCAGGATCATCAGACCAAAACCACCGGCACCGAACAGAATACCAATAATGAATTTACTGATACTGCTTGGATTGATATTACTTTTTGCCAATACGGGCCATAGCCAACTAAATACGGGAGCCAGTAGGACAATGAATAGTGCGTTGATTGACTGGAACCATACTGTTGGGATTTCAAATCCCATGACTAAGCGGTTAGTATAATCATTGGCAAATAGGTTAAATGAGGTTGGCTTCTGTTCGAATGCAGACCAAAAGAAGGCGGCAGATACCAGTAAAATAAAACAAACCAGTAGGCGAGAACGGTCACTACCGCTCAAACCAGCAAACAGGAACAGATAGACAAAGTAAAGTGTTACACAAGATGAGATGATATAGACCATCGTACTGGCTACAGCCACGGGATTAAATGGAATAATACCGAGGATAAGTAGGGCAATAATCGCAATCATAGCAATAATAGCGGTAAAAACCCATTTGCCGACATTTTTACGTTTGACTGTGGGGCGATCCCAGTTTGAATCCAATCCCCCCTCTTTGTCATAACGGCGCATCAGAGGAACAGCGTAAAATCGGAATATCAGTAGGGCAATCAACATCCCTAGCCCACCAATACCAAAACCCCAATGCCAACCATAATCTTGAATGAGTAAACCGGTAATTAATGGAGAGATAAAGGAGCCCAGATTAATCCCCATATAAAACAGAGAGAAACCACCATCACGACGTGGATCATCTTTTTTATACAGTGTGCCGACCATGACGGTGATACAGGTTTTAAACAGCCCTGTACCTAATACGATCAGTAGTAAGCCGATAAAAAACAGGTGATGACTCAAGAAAGCGGAAAGAGCGATAGACAAGTGCCCTAGTGCAATAATGATTGAGCCATACCAGACTGCTTGACGTTGACCTAACCAGTTATCCGCTAGCCAACCACCGGGTAGTGCGGTCAGATAAACACTGCCTGCAAAGATACCGACAATGGCAGCGGCCTGTTCACGAGGAATACCCATACCACCATCATAGATGGTTGCAGCCATGAATAAGATCAGCAGTGGACGAATGCCGTAGTAAGAGAAACGTTCCCACATTTCTGTGAAGAACAAAGAACTTAATGGATAAGGATGCCCAAAGAAAGTTCTGGTTTTCGTATTGTTAATGGAGGATTGCATCTAAGTTTTCCTATAAGACTACACTCTAAGAGTGCAGTGTGTGTGACAAATAAAGCTTTTAACAAGCTCTTTCAAATTTAGGTTTAGAGCAAACAAAAAAGCCACGTTTTTATTAAATGATGTCCTGTTTTGTTAATATATTTTTAACATATTTTTCGGTCAATTTTATTAACAAGTAAGATATCTCTTACTTTATATTTCATTTTTCAGAGCAAAATCCGACATAAATCTCATTTCTCATCATTGATTGGTTAAAATGAGGATAAGACCTATTGACTTACTTCTATTTATATTCGATGTCTTTTTATGGGGAAAATATTTTAAAATAATAAATTAAGTAATAACTATAATATATAAGACATCTTTTCAAAGGCTAGATATTAACGGTGATAATGAAAGATAAAGAAAGTAAAGTAACCTGATTGTCAACTTAGTATTTATTAGGAAATTTTAGATTAGTCCTTGTTTCTTATATAAAAATTGGAAATAAATTAGATTAAAAAATATGGCATCAGCATTAAGATGAGATAGTGAATTATTGGGGGGATACGAAAGTGATTATGGCTGTTTCCTGGATGAAGAAACAGCCATGAATAAATTTAATGGACTTTATCAGCTTGTCCGTACAGAGAAGGCATACCCTTAGGCCGGGTTTTAAAGCGACGATGCAACCACATATATTGATCAGGTGCCTGTAAAATTTCCTGTTCGACAACTCTATTCATGAAAGCAGCCGCTTTCACTTCATCATCTTTTGGAAATCCTGCCACTGCTGGTTGAATAATCAGTTCATAACCTTTTCCATCAGGCAGACGACGGGGAGTAAATGGGATCATTGCCGGATCAGCGAGGCGTACAAGTATCGACGTGCCTGTGGTGGTTGCAGCGTGTTCTACAGCAAATAGTGGTGCAAATACGCTTTTTCGTGGGCCGTAATCATGATCGGGGGCGTACCAGACAATTTCGCCATTTTTCAGACAGCGGATCATGCCTTTGACATCTTTTCTATCCAGCATATATTTGTTGGAGCGCAGTCGTCCCCATGTTTGTAGCCAATCCATAACTGGATTATCATTTGGTCGGTAGACTCCAATTCCAGGATTGAGCAAACCGAGAATGCGGGCACCGAGTTCCAGCGTCAGGAAATGGATACCAATAACAATAATTCCTTGCCCAGTAGTTTGAATTTTCTGAATATTTTCTCGCCCAATAACTTTAAACCAGCGTTCTATCCGCCAGTCAGGCCAAAACCAAGCCATACCCGTTTCAAATATTCCCATTCCGACGGATTCAAAGTTTTTTATTAATAGCGCGTTGCGCTCCTCTTGTGGCATATCAGGAAAACATAGCTCAAGATTTCTTTCGGCAACTTTGGCACGTTTTTTCAGAAAGCGCATAGAAAATCTGCCCAGACGAGTGCCTATCCGGTAAATAATGGGGTAGGGGAGCAGAACCAGTAAGTAAAGCAGGCTGATACCAAACCAAGTAGGCCAATAACGGGGATGAAGTAGTGAACGTTGAAAAGAAGGTGCTTGTATCATGGATTCTCAGGTTTTTATAGTTCCAATAAGATGGACAAAACAATTTTTCTATTGTGACATTTTTTAACGGGATATCGAAGTTTTCAAGTATGAAATGTTTATGATCTCAATTTTGGTGCACTTAGCTCTTGTCATTGGTAAAGAATGATAGCTCATAATTTACTGATAAATAAAAATTAAAATAGTTTTACAGAGCTATTTACAATTCATGTAGATAATATTACTGTTTATATGAACAGTGTTGTTTGTGGAGGGAAAAATTATGCATGTAGAAGTCACTATCGATAAATCTAAAAAACTGCCAAAAGGTGCCGTCCCTGCGCTTGCTGTAGAACTGGATAACCGTCTTAAACGTCGCTGGCCTGATATTAAAACCAATGTGAAGTTGGCAAGTCATGATGGGCTATCTGTTCGTGGTGGCACTCCTGATGACAGGAAAGCCGTTGAAGAGATTCTACAAGAGACATGGGAAAGCGCTGATGATTGGTTCCAGCCTTGATAGAGATTAAGCCATTGCCAGTTAAACCTGCTGGTTGCTAGTCGTTTGGCGTATCTATTTTTGTCCTGTGAGCAAAGGGCTGCGTAATCAATTGATGGGAGGAGGGCCCTCCCGTTTTATTATTACTGATTTCCTATCATTGCGTTACAAATGACTACTCGTTGAAAATCATTTTCGTTATCATATTACGCTTGATAGCGGAGGCTATCACTTATACATCCATATTTTATGACTTGAAATTCAGGAAAGTACACCATGTCAGTGTTACACAACCGCATTTCTAATAAAGAGCTGAAAGCACGTATGTTGGCGGAGACTCAACCTCGTACGACCATCTCTTTTTATAAATATTTTAACATCTTAGATCCTCTGGCTTTTCGCAACAGCTTGTATCAACAATTTACTGATCTTTCAGTATTTGGCCGGGTTTATATTGCTAAAGAGGGGATCAATGCTCAGATAAGTTTACCAACTCATAATTTAGAAGCATTTAAAGCTTTGCTGTATAGCGTTGATCCTGCATTGGATAATTTGAGGCTGAATATTGCGCTTGATGATGATGGGAAATCTTTCTGGGTTTTGCGTATGAAAGTACGTGACCGCGTAGTGGCTGATGGGATTGAAGATGAAACTTTTGATCCATCAAAAACCGGCGAGTACCTTAAAGCTGAGCAGGTCAACCAGATGCTGGATGATCCTGATACGCTATTTGTTGATATGCGCAATCACTATGAATATGAAGTCGGGCATTTTGAAAATGCAATTGAAATTCCTTCTGATACATTCCGTGAACAGCTGCCAATGGCTGCGGAAATATTGCAGGATAATAAGGATAAAAATATTGTAATGTACTGCACCGGTGGTATTCGCTGTGAAAAAGCCAGTGCTTATATGCTGCACAATGGCTTTAAAAACGTCTATCACGTAGAGGGCGGTATTATCGAATATGCCCGTAAAGCGAGAGAACAGGGATTACCGGTACGTTTTATTGGTAAAAACTTTGTCTTTGATGAGCGGATGGGAGAGCGTATTTCAGACGATGTGATTGCTCATTGCCATCAATGTGGCGTGTCTTGCGACAGCCATACTAATTGTAAAAATGAAGGTTGCCACTTGCTATTTATTCAGTGTCCAGAGTGTGCAACTAAATTTGAAGGCTGTTGTAGTGAAATGTGCAGAGAAGAAGTCAGGTTACCGGAAACCGAGCAGCGTGCTCGCCGTGCCGGTCGTGAAAATGGAGCAAAAATATTTAATAAATCCCGGCATCGTCTACAGGATGGGTTGAACAGTACTTCACTACAGTCTGTTGAATAACGTGATTAATCGCTGGCACAGCGATCAATGTGCCAGTTTATTTGATTTATACCCGTTATCTTTCAAGTTGCCTCTTTGTTGGCTGCACTCACTCACCCCGGTCACATAGTTATCTATGCTCCCGGGGATTCGCTCCCTTGCCGTCGCGATGCATCTTGAAATCCATAGGGTATAGTTAATAGAATACTTTAATAGAGGTATTTAAATACATTGTAAATAAAGCAGAGTTCAATTCTATTATGCACGTTTATTTTTTCAGTAATGTGTCTTTTATGAGAATAGACTGTGCTATTACTGATTTTTAACTTTTTTGATATCTGGTAATTAGGGATTTCTTGCATCCAGTAATCGATAACTTTGTGCTCTTGAGGGCTGAAAATAGAACAGCATTGGTCAACTGTTGTTTTATGTCTCTGAATTTCCTGTAATGTAATTTTGCTAATCTTATTAAGCAGGTAGGTAAGATTTCTCTTTGCCAGAATAAAAACACTATCCTTCAATGTAATATAATGGTCACAATAAGGATAGGCGCTATCGAGGTATATATAAATACGAGTGTTATCTATAAGTGTAATGAATTTCTGTAAATCGGAACAGTAACTGGCATGATGACAATAATGTGTCAAATTAGCTAAAACAATATCAGGAGCAAAATGAGTGACAATATTTATAGCCTCATTAATTGACGGTGAGTCAACAATTTCAAGATCTTCGGCATTATCATTTTTCTTTAAAAACTCTCTGATACCTGAACGGGTATAATAGCACTCTTCAACAATTAAGATTTTCATTATTGTACATCCCTGTTCCTGTTTGGCCAAACTCACAATAAACGCCCCATCTATTAGTAGTCAACTCGGCAATTGTGATGGTTAAGTTAACTTAATCCGAAATTATTATATAGTGATATGGTATTCCAGACAAAATCTTTGAGATGAATTGATGTGTCTCCTGCCCGGACACCCATTTGTACGGGTGTCCGGGTTTAAGATTATTAATGTTTCGTATGGGTTAGATCACTGTATTCTGAAGATTCGATCTTTTCAATTCCTGCTTGGAGGATGTATATCAATTGCTTTGCAATGTCAGTTGTCAACCATAAGGTTCGATCTACCATGACATGTTCTGGTGTTTGATCTTGGGAGGACAAATAGTGAAGGCGTAGCATCATTGCATCATATGTATCAACGGTACTGACATCCCAACCTACAACAGGATGCGTTTGAATAACCTCATCTTTACTGCCCATAAAACCTCCTAATCAGATCACTGCATTATTTATTAATATCATTGACTAAGAGCAAACTACCTCATTCTTGAATGAGTCATTAGTTAGTATATGCTTTTTAATGAAAGTAAGAAGGTTTTTTGTTAGGAATTGTAAGTCAATTTGTTGGTGTGTTGATAACTATGTAAATTAATGGGGATGATGACCATCCCCATGTTATATCAGTCTGCTACTTTCACATCCCAACGGGCATCTTCGCCAGCCAAAAATGGAATAAGCCTTTCATTATTACAATCGATATATTCAATGATGGTAGAGGATTTGCGAGTCAGTTCGATAAAGCCCTCATTGACAGGTAGCCCGTAAAATTTAGGGCCATTAAGTGAACAGAAAGCTTCAAAATGCGGTAATGCATTCATCTCCTCAAACACTGTTGCATAAGCAGGTAACGCTGATGGTGCGTTAAAGACGCCGGCACAACCACAGGAGGATTCTTTCTTGTGTTGAGCATGTGGTGCCGAGTCTGTGCCCAGGAAGAAGCGATCACAACCACTGGCGATGGCTGCTCGTAAAGCTTCTTGATGCACATTACGTTTCAGCACAGGCAGACAGTACAGATGTGGACGGATCCCACCAACCAGCATATGGTTGCGGTTGAACATGAGATGCTGTGGAGTTAATGTCGCTGCCAAATTGTTATCGCTTTCCAGCACATATTGTGCAGCTTCTTTAGTAGTTATGTGCTCAAACACAACTTTCAGTGCCGGGAACTGGTTACGTAGTGGTTCCATAACTTGTTCAATAAAACGGGCTTCTCGATCAAAAATATCAATATGAGAAGCAGTAACCTCACCGTGGACGAGTAGAGGCATCCCTAATTTTTCCATAACGGCTAATAGTGGATAAATATTCTTTATATCAGAGACGCCGTGGCTTGAATTGGTTGTGGCATTGGCAGGGTAGAGCTTACAGGCGGTAAAAATGCCTTCTTTATAACCTATTTCTATCTGAGAACTTTCAGTAGTGTTAGTAAGATAACAGGTCATAAGGGGCTGGAAGTTATGCCCTTCGGGAATGGCTGCCAATATTCTGTCTCTATAGGCCTTAGCACTGACCACTTCTGTAATCGGCGAAAGCAGATTAGGCATGACGATAGCACGGCCAAAGTAACGACTGGTATAGGGAACGACAGTTTTTAACATTTCACCATCACGAAAATGAATGTGCCAGTCATCAGGGCGGCGGATTTTTATTGTGTATGATTCAGTGGTCATGAGAAACCGGCTCCAGTATATATGATAGGAACGAAAGATGCTGAGTTCAGCATATCTAGGCCGGGAATGGATGATAAAGCTAAAATGGTTGAATAGCTATTAATGAATATAATTTTTAGAAAAAAATTCAGCCAAATCAATTAGATTAGGGTAGTCAGAGGTGGATTTTCTTATAACAAAGGAAAAATAAAATATGAGGGTAAAAAAGAGATGAAGTTGGCTCCTCCAACTGGATTTGAACCAGTGACATACGGATTAACAGTCCGCCGTTCTACCGACTGAACTATGGAGGAACTCCTTCACAACGGGGCGTATATTAGTGATATGTTTCGGCTTTGTCAAAGTATAAAACAATAAAAAAAGTTTGTTTGTTGGCAAAATGCACTTGTTGTTATATTTTTATGCTATTTACTTGAGATTTGATGGAATTTTATTCCATTAATGTAAGTTGAATAGAACTACCGTGCTTATGTTATGAGTAAATAGTTGGGAGAATTAAGTAGAGAAGTCAGAATAGCAAAAACCCCGCATTAAGCGGGATTTTCATAATTTGGCTCCTCCAACTGGACTTGAACCAGTGACATACGGATTAACAGTCCGCCGTTCTACCGACTGAACTATGGAGGAACTCCTTCACAACGGGGTGAATATTAACGATATGCTTTTGCTTTGTCAAAGCAGAAAATAACAAAAATGGTCTGTTTGCTGTCAAACTGAACTTGTTGATCTATTTTTATGCTGAATAAGGCTTATTTGCTGGAGATGTATGCTATAGAAGCGGGTTGATGTTGATTAGAATTGTTATATTACGTTGTAAGCGCCGGGTGGAATTAGGAATGCAAAAAGCCCGCACTTGGCGGGCTTTTTATGAATTTGGCTCCTCCAACTGGACTCGAACCAGTGACATACGGATTAACAGTCCGCCGTTCTACCGACTGAACTATGGAGGAATTGTCCTTGACAACGAGGCGAATAATATCTGGGTATTTTGGGCTTGTCAAAGGGGAAAAGTAAAAATTGAGTTTGATTGGTTAACTGATGTTCAATAATGATGTTTTTTACCATTTTTTTGTCAATTAAATTTTTCAGCGCAAGAAACACGAGAGTTAACTGATATTTACCCATGATAATTAGATGGTGAAAATACCATCTATATTTTTATTTAGAAAATAATTAATTATGAGCATTAAAAATATAATTAAATATATATTAGATAATTTTTTCTTTGTGTTATTTATGATATTTTTATATTTCATGGTAATTTTCCTATTTTATCTGTTTTAACAGATCACTTATTGTATTTTGATATTTATTATCGGATTTACTTGTCTATAATTATTAACTGAAAAAGTAATTTATTATTTGATATCTGATTTGGCAAACATGATATTAATCCACGCCAAAGCGAATGATAAAGAGTTTGACATTAATAATGAAATCTCATTTTCTGCTAGTATACTAAGATATTCTCGATCTAATAATGTATTTGTATATGCATATAAAATGCAATGAAATGAATAAAAACTATTTCAAAAAATATTTTAAATTAAATAATTGGTAAGGAGGTGTAAATAATTTTAAATATAAAATAAGCAGATAATATTCCCCCCGAAAAGAGTGGTTAATTTTCTGGTGATTTTTATAAAACAGATGAGGAGAAGTCATGAAGTTTTTAATTAATACTGATGTAACTAACTGGGTTTCACATAAAGACTGGTTTAACGTTCCATTACGATTGTTTGTAGTTCTACAGGATGATGATGGTTCTGTATCATTAGAAAATTACAAAAGTAAAATCGTGGTGAATGGCTTGAATGAAGGCGAATATGAAATCGTAAATAACAATAGCATATTTGATCCCATTAGTAGAGCATCTGAAATATTAGTAAAAATAAAGACAGATCAGAGAGTTAATGCAACAATTGGTTTTGATGCCGAAGTAACGGATGCGAGTGGTGGTGTGGTAGCGAAAGCCGCTCTGAGTCGATTTAAACTAAAGTCAGTGGGATTGGCAGCACCTGTATATCCGGCACATTATGATAATGTTATTAGCGGTGATGATATAAAAGCAGGAGTTAGAGTACTTTTTACTGATTCTAATATTTTAGATAAACATGAACTGAAATTTGTTTTTGATAATGATAATGTTGAAGTTGTTCCTGGTGTACAAAATAGCGGCGATATTCGTAGTTTGCCGGTGAAAAATGATCTCCTTACTGAAGGTAAACATGATAGCCTTTATTATACTATTAGCGAAAGCGGTACTGCTAGATTTTCTGCTATTCAACGTGTACTTGTAGAGCTTGATGAAGATTCTGCAACAGTCCAGGTCCGTCGTGATTTAGAAGTGCCTTATATTGAAGAGTATGATGAAAATAGGGGCCGACCAATTGGTGAGAGTATTATTGATTATGACATCAATATTTTGGTCAACGATGTAAAACTTAAAGATAAGGAGTTGAAAAAAGGTACAGTACACATAAGAGGGTATTCTGCTGACAATCGAGATACAGGGGAATTAGTATTAAAGATAGATTCTTTACAAGGTAGTGAAGATAATATTTTTCGGTTAGCTGTAATTAAGCCTGAAGAAAATGCAGATGGTCAGCCGGGTGGAGTTGATTTCTTTAATTATATAGGTAATGGTCAGGTAAGAATTCACTACGAAATATCATTTGTTGGTGAAGTGAATATATTGCATAAATCTAAAGAGAAGATTTATAAGGTAGTTCTGGATTGATTATTTTGGTGCCGGCGAATGTGTTGTTGCTTACATAGAAAAAAAGCCCAATTCTTATTGGGCTTTTTTGCATGCTAGCCATATTTTTGTATACCAGCTATTCTATGCGTACTAGAGATTCTCTTTAACATCTCCAGGCTTGAATTTGGCTCCTCCAACTGGACTTGAACCAGTGACATACGGATTAACAGTCCGCCGTTCTACCGACTGAACTATGGAGGAATCGTTCTTGAGAACGGGGCGCATACTAGCGATCAATTGAAACGCTGTCAACGCAAAAAAGCTTACTAGTTTATTATTTGCTTGCCATATGAGCGCATTGTCTTATAACTGTGCTATTTCACTGAAGTTGAGTACTTTTGTTCATTTTATCGGCTATTCATGATCGGTAACGATGTTGCTATATGTGATTGCTCAGGAAACACCATGATATAAACATCATAAAAATGAATTTCACCTTTCATTTGTATAATGCGCTTGATTTCATCTTTTATTGCCAATGGAACATGAGGGTGGGAACAAAGCTCTTTGATTGCGCAGTCTGAGATTTTTTCGCTGACGAACCATTCGCCGTTGTAACATACCCGTAGATCAAGTACGCCGATATCATCAAACCGATACACAGGTTTGATTTCGAGTAATAAAACCGCCGACATAATAATGAAGAGTACTGTAAAAGCTAGCAGTGAAAGTAAACTAAAATATGGGGCATACCAGATAAGTGCAGCGAGAAACAGGTAGGATACAAGCATAGCCAGGCAGAGATAAGGATGGTTGCTGATAAATTGGCTGTTAAAACGGGGTTTACCATCACGTTGTTCTTCGATGTTGATTCGTTCAAGATCCTGAATCAGTATCTGTTTAATGATATTCATATATTGACCTGATTAAGCAAAAGAAAAGTGAAATATTTTCATAACTATACCCTATGGATTTCAAGATGCATCGCGGCGGCAAGGGAGCGAATCCCCGGGAGCATAGAGAACTATGTGACCGGGGTGAGTGAGTGCAGCCAACAAAGAGGCAACTTGAAAGATGACGGGTATATATTGCCCTTAAGGCTAGCATGGGGGAGGTGATCTTACGTAGATCAGTTGTTTTATTTTAATCTGCCAATTGTTATTGACTAAGATTAACTCTAATGCTTTCATTAAGATAAAGGTTGAATAAATCAAAAAAATTTATAACTAATGACATTGTTTGTTAAATTATTGCTTTAATAATGAGCATAAATATTTTTTTTAAAACACCAATGCATAAAAAGGTTGCTATTCCTTTTCTATCATGAGTTAATGCAGCCGGCCTGATTAACAGACCTACTTTATGTACGACATCTTGAGTTAATGAGTTATGTGTAAGTGTTATCCTCAGATAGCCTTTGTTGACGCGTTTCCTTCTTAGTGCCTCCATAAGTAATAGCTGATATAACTGGCCAATACATGCCCAATGGTGGCAAAATTTTTTTGATATATAGGAAAGTCACAATGTCTGACAAAATGAAAGGTCAAGTGAAGTGGTTCAACGAGTCTAAAGGCTTCGGTTTCATCACCCCAGCTGACGGTAGCAAAGACGTATTCGTTCACTTCTCTGCCATTCAGGGTAACGGTTTCAAAACTTTGGCAGAAGGCCAGAACGTAGAATTCACCATTGAAAATGGTGCAAAAGGCCCAGCAGCAGCAAACGTAATGGCTATCTGATTGCTTGGATGATTTTGAAGCCCGTCACTATTTTCTATAGTGACGGGCTTTTTCTTTGCTAAAGCCATATCCTTCTTTACTTATTAATTACTCCTGATTATACTTCGTACGAATTTTATTGGAGAGATAGCCATTGGATAGTCAAAGTTTTCGGTTAAATAGACAATAAAACGGCAAGCTATTTATTTCCTTCCGATTTGCTGCTTGCCAAATAAAGCGGGCAGTACCACTCAAAATATCTGAGCTGTACTTACTCAAAGAATGATGTTATCCGGTTTTGGTCAAATAACCGGGATAGTATGTTGGGTTTTTATTATGCTGTTATATATTTACGCTTTGTTACCTCCAGGTATGGACAGAAAATAGGGCTGAATTAAATATTCAGCATACATTTCTGTGTGCAAAACAAATGCACATGATTATTTATCCATTTGGTTGTATGGAGAATGTCATGTTAATAACTCCTTTTGTCTTTCATTTATTATCGGCTATGTGTTTTGGCGCATTAATTGGTGCTGAGCGCCAATGGCGTCAACGTATGGCAGGTTTAAGAACCAATGCATTAGTTGCGACCGGTGCAGCAGTTTTTATCCTCAGTTCAATAACAACTTCACCCGATAGTGCTGGTCGTATTGCTGCACAAGTTGTTTCAGGTATTGGTTTCCTTGGTGCGGGTGTCATTATGCGGGAAGGTATGAACATTCATGGATTAAATACCGCAGCAACTTTATGGTGCTCGGCTGGAATTGGTGTGCTGTGTGGCTTGGGACAATATTGGCTAGCAGGGATAGCGACAGCGATTATTCTTTGCGCAAATATATTGTTACGTGAAGCAGCTTTGCGCATTAATTTACAACCCAGGCAGCAGGCTATTGATCAAGTACAGTGTTATAAAATTCACATAGTGTGTGACAGTGATGACGAAATTCTGGTGAGAACTTTGGTGTTACAGGCTCTCAATGGAGTCGCTGTGAGGCTACGATCACTGAGTTTCGCTGCTAGAGTTCAATCTGGAAAATTTGAAGTGTGCGCTGAAGTGTTAGCAACTCTGGATGAGCAAAAAGAGATTGAAGCAATTGTTTGTCGTATAAGTCTGGAAAAGAGCGTTAGCTCAATAAACTGGAAAATTGTTTCTGAACTACCGATCTGAAAGTCTTTTGTGTAAAACAGTTATCACTAATTTGATAAGGAATCATAATTTTCGTCATAAGAAACAAACAAAGCGTTGCCTATGGTGTGTTTCCCCAGTTAGGCAACGTATAATTAAGAAATTATTTAGAACTATTTTCCGAATAATTAAGGTGAATATTTCGTCCGTAATGCTTTTATTTATATGCTGGTGATTTTGGCAAGGATAAATTATAAACAAAGCTGTGAAGCTTGTGATTAGAGTGGTGGTAACAGTACTGCGTTGTAGTTTTACAGATCCTGGTACTCAGAATGATTGATCGCATATCTTGTACCAAGAGAGATTATGTTCTTGCTGCTATTTGAGGCAGATACGCGAAGTGGTATTGGTCAAATAGTTACTATTGTTACAATTAAATCTATTGTTGATTAATGGCTTCTCCAAGTAAAAATCGTTCGATGCGGTATTTTTAGCCTTGGTTTTGTCACTGGACTGACTGTTGAACATTGCTATTCTCATATCAGAATTTAGCCGTGGTAAACCTGATATAGGTATCATACGCGGGTACAGAAAAATTGATGAGTTGATATTTAATTTGGTTCTCCATCAGCTGCTCATTATTGCTCAGAATTTTCAGTGAAAATATCAATTATTTTCAAAGGGTAAGTAGAAGAAGTGATCTAAGTTTGTTCTTATATAAGAGTAAAATAGATAATAATTCTGCTTGATGGAGAATGTCGTGAAAAAATAATGGAAGTGGCTGATGGTTACCATCAGACAAAATTTTAGAGTATTAATTTAACAGTTCGATATTTATCCGATGATAAAGTAAAAACGTTTGTCATCTTTATGGTGATGAAAGAGTGATGATATTACAGGAGTTGCTAACTTTCCTTGATCCAGTGGAGGGGAGTGTGGTCCCTGTTATTTCTGTATTAAGAAAGAGTAACACAGCAGCAGGAGTTCTTACCGTGGATAATTCTGCTATTACTGTCAGGATTTGTCATGATGTAGGGTTAGAACTCAAAGTTATTTTAGCATTCTAACAAACAGAGTTGATGGTGACTGAAATCTTGAGAAATGAAATCAGATTGGTATTTAGCAAACTGTGTATCGTAAAAATCCTGTATTGCAAAAGAACGGGCATACAGTTGGTTTCTTGATGATAACATTAATGGTGCTGTGGTATTGAGATACGCTGATGTAGGAGTTTTTGTTAGCAAAGGTACAGATAGTGCAAAAAAAGCGATAGATATTACTAGGCTTGATAAGAGTTTAGGGGTGTCAAATGAAGGGCCGTTAAGAGAAGAGAGGCGAGTGGGAGTATTATCAAGTGCTTGAATATAACGGCAAGTTTGAATTTTGGAATGTTTTTTCAATATTGGTTACCAGAGTCTTTATTCCATTCTTTTTGGCGCAAAATATTCATTTACTAGTACAAGATCTGATGTGTGATATTTCTTGGTTTTTTTACATTGAGGTAAAATGGATTAAACGGTTCTTGAGAAGATCATTATAAATGAGGTATTAAAAATGTTGGATATTCTATGGTATTGGTGGAGCTAGTTTGTTTTATTTTTATCTTATAGATATATATGTTGATATTTATAATTTTTTAGTGAAAAATTTTGTTCATCAGGTTTTATTTTAGCCAGATTAGTGTATTGAATTGTTATTTTTTCAGATATCTTTTGTTCATATATTGTGCATATAAAGGATGTGTTTTGTCCAAAAAACAGATGCATTTCTAGTGTTATTGATTACATAATTGATAATGATTCTCGATAGCTATATTCCCTTCTTGTTTGATGAACTATTGGGTTTAGTGCCTTTGTTCTGAGAGTGTTTCTGTGATTAGGTTAGGTTGTAATCTGTTGTTGCATTAACTGTCATATTTGAGGAATAGTTATAATTACTCGGAAAATTATCACTATTATTTATATAGGAAAATAAATTTCTTATCAAAATCCTATTTTTTTCATCTTTTTTATGGAATATCAGGATATTTATATCACCAATGATTATTGATTTCATTATTCTGATGGGAAATGATATTGATTTTTATCTCTATTCCTATTAGTTATTTGTGCGGTAAATCTCAATTAATTATTTTGTTCCTATAGAGTTAATTGTTTTATCTATTCTTATCATTTAAGAAAATGACATTTTTGATATATGTTAATGACATTATTAGCTGTGTTTTTTATATGTATAAATAATGTTTTTGGGATGATAGTCGTAAATATTACATGAAATAATGAAAAATGGAAAAAATGACTTTTAATATTTCACTTGATTTGTATCATAAGAATATGAATTGGGAAATAGCGTATGTTTTTATTTAAATATTAATGTGTAAACTATTCATTTCTTGTATTATATAAAGAGTGGTAATTTAATTTATGATAGGTATTTAATAGGATTATATATTTATGTGGTTTGGAGGTTTTATTTCTGGAATTGTATTTCTTATATAGAATTTTAAAGCAGATTGTAGGGATAATAAATCATATTCAATTCGTTTAAAATGCCTAATGTTTTTAAAATATATATATTGACCATGTGTAAATTTAATTAATGGTTAATTTTGAGTATGAAGACTAAAGATGAAAAAGATAAAGTAATTGATAGAGAGGTTTTGCGTATTATTATATTATGAAATACAATATTTGATAAGTTTTTCTAATTAATTTTGCTGCTATTTGGGTTGTCAGGAGTCGAAATAGACCGATTTTTCTGGCTATCTCTGTGCTGGATATTGATTGTTATGCAATCAATAAAATGTTGTTATAGTTGTTTTTTTATTCATTATCTTACTGTATTTTATGCTATTTTTGTATGGTTAGTGTTATCTGTGCATTGAGGTATGCATTTTTAGTTAAACCTTTTGGTTAAAGAAAGTACAAATCTAAACGAAAAGTGATCATACCAGTATCTTTTTTACAACCAAATTTTACATAAACCCAATCTGTTTTATCGTACAAATGGAGATTCTGGATCTCAGAATAAGATTATTGTTTACACTTATTACTCAGGGATAAAACTGTCTTTTTTAGTGTTAGTTTGACTCAGGATAGGATTTTTTATCGTTATTTTAAATTTATAAGTTTAATAGATCGTATAAAATCAAAAAATATATCTAATATTTTTATTTAGATAATTTAACTTATTAAAATTGAGAATTCGGATTTTATTTAATTGTTTGAATAGTTAATGAGCAATTCATCGATTAAATGCATATTAAAAGCCCTTGTTTTTGTGAGTTATGTCACATAGTATTTAAAATTGCGCCCTCTTTCCGTTGTATAAGTTGATGATTCAGGAGTAAAGTTGTTCTGCATTAAGAATATTCTTAATCGCTAATGAAAAATGTTATATCAGGTAACGCAATAATACTTTTGCAGCTCACTACCGCAATATTTTTGAAGTTGGATGAATCAAAAGTAATACAAAGGATGGTTACTGCTCTGACTAAGCCTGTATATTTTAGTTATGTAAGAGATTATTAATCCCTAAGCTATTTTAGGAATTTTGTCACGAGTGGTTTTTCGAACACTTAACTGATTTTTTAATGTAATCGGACGGGATAGAGAAATGAGTACGGTTGAATTGCTCAAACATATTTATGACATAAATTTATCGTATTTGCTTTTAGCTCAGCGATTAATTAACCATGAAAAAGCGTCAGCGATGTTCCGTTTAGGTATTAGCGATTCTATGGCTGATACGTTGTCTGAATTGTCATTACCTCAGTTGGTCAAGCTCGCTGAGACTAATCAATTAGTCTGTAATTTCCGGTTCGAAGACAGTGAGACTATTCAGCAGCTTACTAGGGAATCTCGAGTGGATGATTTACAACAAATACATACAGGCATTTTGTTATCTACTCATTTATTTCAGAAGTTATCTTCGAAAGACGATACGTCAGTGAAAAAAAGAGCATAAGAGATGGTCGAGAAAAGTATAGTTCAAGAAGCTAAGGATATACAGTTGGCGATGGAACTCATCACTTTGGGGGCACGGTTACAAATGCTTGAAAGTGAAACGCAATTGAGCAGAGGGCGACTAATTAAACTTTATAAAGAATTGAGGGGGAGTCCTCCGCCAAAGGGGATGCTGCCTTTTTCAACAGATTGGTTTATGACGTGGGAACAGAATATTCATTCATCGATGTTCTATAATGCCTATCGTTTTTTACTCAAGAGTGGTTATTGTGAAGGTGTAGAGGCTGTTGTTAAAGCGTATCGACTCTATCTTGAACAATGTCCTCCTGTTGAAGGGGACGCACCGGTTTTGGCGTTGACTCGTGCCTGGACGTTGGTACGTTTTGTGGACAGTGGCATGTTGCAACCTTCACAATGTCGGACCTGTGGTGGAACTTTTATTACTCATGCTCATCAACCTGTGAATAGCTTTGTTTGTAGCCTTTGCCAACCGCCATCACGTGCAGTAAAAAAACGTAAACTTTCCTCTGAGTCTGCCGATACTAATTCACAACTGCTGGATGGACTTGCTCAGCACGCAGTGTGAATTTAAATGGGAAAATTATTCCTACAGGTTACAGATTTTACTTTTTCTCCTGTAACCTGTATTGAAACCACAACCATTCTGGATTCAAACTGCTCAACTTCCCATCCGCTCACCAACTTAGCTAAAGGATATCGCGTGTTAGTACTTTTAGGATATATCGTAGTTTTTGGTGCGGTAATCGGTGGTTACCTGATTGTAGGTGGTCATTTGGGCGCACTTTATCAACCCGCTGAATTTTTAATTATCACTGGTGCTGGTATCGGTGCTTTCATTGTTGGTAACAACGGAAAAGCGATTAAGGCAACATTACGTGTTTTGCCAAAGGTAATGCGTAGATCTAAATATAACAAGGTGATGTATATGGATCTGATGGCGTTGCTTTTTCGATTGTTAGCAAAATCTCGCATGCAGGGTCTCTTAGCATTAGAGCGAGATATCGAACATCCTCAGCAGAGCGATATTTTCACCCAGTATCCGCGTTTGCTTAAGGATAAGCATTTGATGGATTTTATCACTGACTACATGCGATTGATTGTCAGCGGCAATATGAATCCCCATGAAATTGAAGCTTTGATGGATGAAGAAATTGAAACTTATGAGCAGGAAAGCGAGATTCCGGCAACTAGCTTGATGATGGTTGGAGATTCTCTTCCTGCTTTTGGTATTGTCGCTGCTGTTATGGGGGTTGTTAATGCTTTGGGTTCGGCAGATCGCCCGGCAGGAGAACTTGGCGTGCTGATTGCTCATGCAATGGTTGGGACATTCCTCGGTATTTTGCTGGCATATGGTTTTATCTCGCCATTGGCAACATTGTTACGTCAGCGCAGCGGTGAACATCTTAAAATGATGCAATGCATTAAAGTGACATTATTATCCAGCCTGAATGGTTATGCTCCGCAAATTGCGGTTGAATTTGGCCGTAAGACACTGTATCTCACAGATCGCCCTTCTTTCACTGAGTTGGAAGAACATGTTCGCCGGGTAAAATCACCTGTTCAACAAGAAACTGAAGAACAGGCATGAAGGCGCGTAACGTCTCTGTCATTAGGGTAAAAAGACGTAAAAGGAATGGCATCAAACATCATGGTGGTTCATGGAAAATTGCTTATGCTGATTTTATGACCGCCATGATGGCATTTTTTCTGGTTATGTGGTTGTTGGCAATTTCCAGCCCACAAGAATTGACCCGAATTGCAGAATATTTTCGTACCCCGTTACAAGTTGCAATCAATAAAGGGGAGCGTAGCAGTGATAGCTCGAATCCTATTCCCGGAGGGGGGGAAGATGTGCTTCATCAGGAAGGCGATATTTTGCGTCAGGTTGAAGTCGTTGAAGCTAATGATGAGGCTCGCAAGTTAAATAGGCTGCGTGAGCAACTCGATCAGTTGATCATTACTGATCCTCGCCTTAAAGCATTACGTCCACATCTGTTGATTGACATGATGGATGAAGGGTTACGTATCCAGATTATTGACCGGGAAAACCGGCCAATGTTTATGGTTGGCAGTGCAAAAGTTGAAAGTTACATGAGTGACATTTTGCGGGCTATTGCACCAATCTTGAACGATATTCCCAATAAAATCAGCCTATCAGGTCATACTGATGACTTGAAATATGCTAATGGTGAGCGTGGTTACAGTAACTGGGAACTCTCCGCAGATCGGGCGAATGCATCAAGGAGAGAGCTGTTGATAGGTGGGCTGGATGAAGTAAAGATATTGCGGGTGGTTGGTATGGCTTCAACGGTTCGTCTGAAACAGGAAGATGCCAGCGCACCGGTTAACCGTCGCATCAGTATTTTAGTGCTCAATAAACAAGCGGAAGAGCGGATTGAACAGCAAAACACCGGCAGCGATTCCTTGATTATTAATGATAGTAAGGAAATTCACGAGGTGATTGGAAAGGATTCAGCTGAAAGTAGGCCAACACAACAGTCCAATGAAATCACAGTATTGGCCCAGCCAGCACCAGCGTCGTTGAGTGCTGAGCCTAATCGTGTACCGACCAAGGTGACAAAGTAACGATGGATATTACCGCGTTTTATCAGACTTTTTTTGATGAAGCAGACGAATTGCTGGAGGATATGGAGCAGCATCTATTGCAGCTCGATCCTGATGCGCCAGATCAGGAGCAATTGAATGCTATTTTTCGTAGTGCTCACTCAATAAAAGGTGGCGCTGCGACTTTTGGTTTTATCAAACTACAGCAAACCACGCATGTTCTGGAAAATTTGCTGGACAGTGCCAGACGAGATGAAATGAGTCTGACGACTGATATTATCAACCTGTTTTTAGAAGCGAAAGATATTATGCAGCAACAGTTGGATGCCTATAAAAGTTCTCAGGAGCCGGATGAAAGTGCGTTTACCTACATCTGTGAGACTTTGCGCCAGCTTGCATTGGAAGTACAGAGAGAGAATGAAGGCGGGGTTGAGTCTGTCATAGATGCGGTGATGCCAGAGGTGACTGAATCTGAACCAGAATTAAAATCGGAGCCTGTTGCGACTGAAAATCAGCAAGGTAGAGTTCGGGTTCATCTTTCTGGTCTGAAAGAGCGTGAAGTTTCTCTGATGCTTGATGAGCTGAGTAATCTGGGGGAGGTTTATGATGCTGAACAGACTAGGGATAGTGTTGAAGCATCATTGGTAACATCAGCCACAGAGGATGATATCACGGCAGTTCTCTGTTTTGTTATTGAACCGGAACAGATCACTTTCTTGCCGGTAGCTGAACCCAAAGACAAAGTTAAAAATAAAGATACAGCTAAAGTCGTTAAAACAACTACGCCGGAGAAAGGTTCCACACCGCCTGCCGGGCGTCCTGCGCCGATACCACCGGCTGGATCGCCACGTCAACGGGCAGAATCTTCCAGTATTCGGGTTGCGGTTGAGAAGGTTGATCAACTGATAAATCTGGTTGGTGAACTGGTTATTACTCAATCTATGTTGGCTCAGCACTGTAACGCTCTTGAACCGACTTTGCATGGCGATTTGCTAAATTGCATGGTTCAGTTACAGAGAAATTCCAGAGATTTGCAAGAATCTGTGATGTCTATCCGTATGATGCCGATGGAATATGTGTTCAGCCGTTACCCGCGTTTAGTCAGGGATCTTGCTAGCAAGCTGAATAAAAAAGTGGATCTCACTTTGGTTGGCAGTTCCACAGAATTGGATAAGAGTTTAATCGAGCGCATTATTGATCCGCTGACTCATCTAGTCCGTAACAGTCTAGATCATGGTATTGAAGAACCAGAAGCTCGGCTTGCTGTGGGTAAACCTGAAACGGGCAACTTGACACTTTCTGCTGAACATCAGGGCGGGAATATTTGTATTGAAGTTGTAGATGATGGCGCCGGGTTGAACCGTGAAAAGATTCTGGCCAAAGCGACATCACAAGGGCTTTCAGTCAGTGAAAACATGAGTAACGAAGAGGTTGCGATGTTGATTTTCGCGCCTGGTTTTTCCACGGCTGAAGTTGTAACAGATGTATCTGGCCGCGGTGTAGGAATGGACGTAGTTAAGCGAAATATTCAGGAAATGGGAGGGCAAATCCAAATTAACTTCCAGGCAGGTAAAGGGACAGTGACGCGGATTTTGTTACCTCTGACACTGGCAATCCTTGATGGTATGTCAGTGAAAGTGAATGACGAAGTGTTTATTTTGCCGTTAAGTGCAGTAGTAAGTTCTCTTCAACCGCAGGAAGAAGATATTTATCCCTTGGCGGGAGATGAAAAATTATTGCATGTCAGAGGAGAATACTTGCCACTCATTAAGTTATATCGAGTTTTTGATATTCCTGATGCAAAGACAGATCCGACGAAAGGGATTATTGTGATTGTACAAAGTGCCGGCCGTCGTTATGCCTTGCTGGTTGATCAATTAGTTGGGCAGCATCAAGTGGTTGTGAAAAATATCGAAAGTAACTATCGCAAGGTACCCGGGATCTCCGCTGCCACAATTATGGGTGATGGCAGTGTGGCGTTGATTATTGATATTTCTGCCTTGCAGCAACTCAATCATGACCAATTGGCACTCAACAAAGCTGAGTTATTAGCAAAAAATAAGCACTGAATGGGGGGATCCCCATGAAAAATCGTCAATCTCACAGTAAAAGGTAAGATCATGTCGGCCATAGAAGCGTTTAATAAATTGTCAGGAGAAACTGCCGGGGAAGGATATTTAGTTTTTACCCTAGGTGATGAAGAGTATGGTATCGAAATACTGAAAGTACAGGAGATACGGGGCTATGATCAGGTTACCCGTATTGCAAATACGCCGGCATTCATTAAAGGGATAACCAATCTGCGTGGCGTTATTGTGCCTATCATTGACCTGAGAATTAAATTTGCTCAGGAAACGGTTACCTATAATGATAATACCGTTGTTATTGTTTTGAATCTGTTAAACCGGGTGGTAGGTATTGTAGTTGATGGTGTTTCGGATGTTTTATCGCTCAAAGCTGAGCAAATCTGTCCGGCGCCTGAATTTGCAGTAACATTATCTACCGAATATCTAACAGGATTGGGTTCACTTGATGATCGCATGCTGATTTTGGTGGATATTGAGAAGTTGCTTAACAGTGAAGAGATGGCTCTGGTAGATTCAGTAGCTAAAAGTTAATCATTAAATATCACTGCCATCATCGACATCGACAGATGGCAGCTACTTTTTGTCTATCCCTCGTTAATTTCGTCAGAAAAAATATTCAAATTTCTTTTATACGACCAGTAAAGTTTCCTTTGATGATGCCGATAACAGAGCCATGCTGATCTATTGTAAAAAGGGAAAACATGTTTAACCGAATGAAAATAGTGACCGGACTGATGGCGGTCATCATATTATTTGGTGCTCTGCAATTTATATCTGGAGGGCTTTTCTTCCATGAGTTGAAAAGTAACAAGGAAAATCTAGAAATACTGGATAAAATGCGGGAACAGCAGACATTTTTGAATGACACTTGGGTTAATTTGTTACAGGCCCGTAACAACTTGAACCGTGCTGGCATTCGTTACATGATGAAAAAAGATGAGGGAGTCGATAATTACTACACATTGGAGCAGTTACTGACAGATGCCAGAAGTAACCTCTCTATCGCAGAGCAGCGTTTTGAACAATACGAACAGACCGCTAAATTGCCTATTCATGAATCAGAAAGTCTTAATCGCCTTAAAAAAGCCTATGATGTTTATATTTCAGCGCTTCATGAGCTTATTGTTCTGCTTGAACATGATCGGGCGGTAGAATTTTTCAACCAGCCAACGGGCAAATATCAGAGTGCTTTTGAGGAAGAATATAACTTCTATTTGACCCAAAACGATCATCTCTATTCTGATGTGGTATTTGATGCAAGTATCTCTTACAGAAATGCGGTGATTATGTTGGGTATTATCATGCTGATTCTGGTTTCAGCCATGATTTTTAGTTGGGTTAGCATTAAACATAGTTTGCTGAATCCGTTAAACAAATTATTGGAGAATATTAAGGCACTTTCTACCGGTGATTTAACACAAAATGTGACTGTTTCAGGCAGAAATGAGATGAGTACGCTGGCTGTTGGCTTGAAGCATATGCAAAAAGAATTTATCACTACTGTCAGTAGTGTTCGTCAAAGCAGTGAAAGTATTTATAACGGAACCAGTGAAATTGCTGCTGGAAATAATGATCTTTCTTCTCGCACTGAGGAACAAGTTGCTTCTTTGGAAGAAACCGCCGCCAGTATGGAGCAATTGACAGCAACTGTACGCCAAAATGCGGAAAATGCTCGTCAGGCAAGTAACTTAGCTGATAGTGCTTCTGAAGTTGCACGCCAGGGTGGAAAAGTCGTGGCGAATGTTGTACAGACAATGCGTGAAATTGCCGGTAGTTCTCAGAAGATTTCCGATATTACCAGTGTTATTGATGCTATTGCGTTCCAGACTAACATTTTGGCGTTGAATGCCGCAGTGGAAGCAGCACGTGCCGGTGAACATGGGCGAGGTTTTGCTGTTGTGGCAGGAGAAGTGCGTAACCTTGCACAGCGTAGTGCTGAGGCGGCAAAAGAGATCAAAGCATTAATAGAAGATTCAGTAAGCCGCGCAGATACCGGTTCTGTCTTGGTTGAAAGCGCTGGTGAAACCATGAATAACATTGTCAGTTCAGTCACCCGTGTCACTGACATTATGGGTGAAATTGCATCTGCATCCGATGAACAAAGCAGAGGGATAACTCAGGTTGGCCTGGCTATCTCCGAAATGGATCGTGTAACACAGCAAAATGCTGCTTTAGTTGAGCAATCCGCGGCAGCAGCGGCTGCACTGGAAGATCAAGCTGCTGGATTGAAGAAACTAGTTTCTCTGTTCCAATTGCCGAATCTTGACGATAAATCTCAACCCGAAATGAAAATTGAGCATTTACCTGTGGCTAAGACTCCTCCTGCTAAATTGAATCCACTGGTGTTGAAGAAAGCGAACAATGTGGAAGAACAAGCTAATTGGGAAACATTTTAAAACACTAAGCGATAACTACGGCTGCACATGCAGCCGTTAACAGAGGTGATTACATGTTAGGCAGGCTTCGTATATCAACCAGTTTATATCTGTTACTGATGATGTTTTGTGTAATGCAGATAATCTCAAGTGGTTTATCACTTGGAATCATTCACGCAGATCAGTCTTATATTGAACGGATTGATCTGGGAACACAGAAGAGGGATACCTTAGGGTTGAGCTGGGCAGCTCTGCTGCAATCGCGTAATACACTTAATCGAATCGCTGTAGGGAAAACGCTGCAACAATCTGAGGATCATATTGGCAGTATGGTTGCTAATGTTAAGGAGACCTTAGATAGGGCTGAGATGCATTTTGCTGAGTTTATTGCGCTGCCTAAATTGAATGACGAGGATGGTAGTAGTGTATTGCTGGCCTCGGTAGAAACCAGTTATAAGGAATATATCAAAGCGCTTAGAGAACTCTCGGCTTTTTTAGAAAGTGGTAATTATGATGCATTCTTAGACCAGCCGACAGAAAAGTATCAGCAGCAACTTGAATCTGATTTCAATCATTATATGCAATATATCGGTGAGGAGATTACCACCGCCGTTCAAGATGGTCGTCTTTATTACCAAATTTCAGTTGCCATGTTTGCAGGTGCGATATTAATGGTACTGGTTGTTGCCTGGGCGGCTCATTGGTGGTTGAAAAAGAATCTGCTCAGACCTTTTGCCAATATGCGTAGCCACTTCCAGAATGTTGCGGAAGGAAAACTCAATAAAGAAGTTTCTGTTTTCACTCAAGATGAAATTGGTGAAGTGTTCCTAAAATTACGTGAAATGCAACGTTCACTGGTTAATTCCATTACTTTGGTAAAAGAGAATACTAACTTGATGTATAACGGTATTCAGGAAATTACTCAGGGTAATACCGATCTCTCTTCCCGCACTGAAGAGCAAGCTGCATCACTGGAAGAAACGGCAGCCAGTATGGAACAACTGACTGCAACTGTACGTCAGAATGCGGAAAATGCTCGCCAGGCCAGTGAATTGGCGGTATCTGCATCGAAAACAGCCTCTAAAGGGGGCGAACTGACAGTTGATGTTGTGGAAACAATGGATGCAATTGCCAATAGCTCACAGAAAATCAGTGCCATTATCAGCGTCATTGATGGTATTGCATTTCAGACCAACATTTTGGCATTGAATGCGGCAGTAGAAGCCGCACGGGCAGGTGAACAAGGCCGAGGTTTCTCTGTTGTTGCTGGTGAAGTGAGGGATCTCGCTCAGCGAAGTGCCGAAGCAGCGAAAGAGATTAAGACATTAATTAGTGAATCCGTTCAGCGGGTAAGCCAAGGTTCCGAGTTGGTTAGTCATGCAGGGAAGACCATGAATGAATTGGTCGTTTCTGTAAACCAGGTTACGGATCTGATGGCTGAAATTGCTGCGGCATCTGATGAACAAAGTCGGGGAATTCATCAAGTAGCACAAGCTGTTACACAGATGGATCAGGTTACTCAGCAGAACGCGGCATTGGTTGAACAGTCAGCGGCGGCGGCGGCGGCACTTGAAGACCAGGCCGATATTTTGGTGCAAATAGTGGCACAATTTGAGTTACCCAATAATTCAGAAAATAAGCTTGAAAATGAACTTTCACTGACGCTGAAGTCTGCGGATAGCGAATGGGCAGTCAATCAGACTCGCTGAGGCCAGATGAAATCAAATTTAATTGCTTCAGTGACAAGTTTGCCATCTTCACCACTGCATCACATGATTCAGCGTTACACCATGTCAGATGCGCATTTTGAGCGCATTTGCCAGCTCATATATCAACGTGCGGGTATTGTGCTGGCTGCACATAAACGGGAGATGGTTTACAACCGTTTAATTCGGCGTTTGCGTACCCTTGAAATACGTGATTTTGGGCAATACCTGTTCGTTCTTGAAAATGACATGAATAGTGAGGAGTGGCAGGAATTTATCAATGCATTGACAACTAACCTGACGGCGTTTTTCAGGGAAGCTCATCATTTTCCTCTGTTAGCTAAACATGCAAGTAAAAAAAATGGATCGTACCGGGTATGGAGTGCAGCGGCATCGACAGGAGAAGAGCCATATTCGATTGCAATGACGCTAAGTGATGTCTTAGGGGAGCATTTTCACCGGGCAAAAATTATTGCCAGTGATATTGATACCCATGTATTGGAAAAAGCACGCAAAGGGGTTTATCGACTGGATGAGTTGCGTCAACTGACCGATCAACAGAGAAAACGTTACTTTTTTAAAGGTATTGGATCTTATGAGGGTTATGCTCGTGTCCGGCCCCAACTTGCTGACATGGTGACATTCCAGCATCTAAACCTGTTAGATCCCAATTGGCCGTTTGAAGAGAAGTTTGATGCCATCTTTTGCCGTAATGTTATGATTTATTTTGATAAAAAGACGCAGGAACGGATACTGCGCCATTTTGTTGCTTTGTTAAAACCCGATGGATTGCTCTTTGCAGGGCATTCTGAAAATGTCACTCAAATAAGCCGGGAATTCTACTTGCAAGGACAGACCGTTTACGGTGTAGGCCGGGCAAGGAGAGGTCATGAATAAAATAACTGTTCTTTGTGTCGATGATTCAGCGCTTATGCGTCAAATCATGCGAGAGATCATCAATAGTCACCCGGATATGGAGGTAGTGGCTTGTGCGCCAGATCCACTGGTAGCACGTGATCTGATTAAAAAGCATAATCCACAAGTGCTCACACTGGATGTTGAAATGCCACGCATGGATGGTATTGATTTTCTGGAAAAATTAATGCGCTTACGGCCAATGCCGGTGGTTATGATCTCTTCTCTAACAGCCAAAGGTTCTGAAATCACATTAAGGGCATTGGAACTTGGTGCTGTTGACTTTGTAACCAAACCTCAATTGGGTATTCGTGAAGGCATGCTGGCTTACAGTGAACTTATCGCGGAGAAAATACGGACAGCAGCACAGGCTAAATTATCTGTACCAATAATCACACCCGTAAGTTCTGCTCCTTTAAGTTTTAAACCTTTGTTATCCAGTGAAAAACTGATAGCAGTAGGCGCTTCTACTGGAGGAACGGAAGCAATAAAGAATTTGTTGCAACCGTTACCTGTCACTAGCCCGGCACTACTTATTACCCAACATATGCCACCTGGTTTTACCCGTTCTTTTGCTGAACGGCTGAATAAACTTAGCCAAATTACTGTAAAAGAGGCTGAAAATGGTGAACGGATTTTGCCGGGGCATGCTTACATTGCTCCGGGTGATCGTCATATGGAACTATGTCGTAATGGTGCTGATTACCAGGTTCTGATCTCCGATGCACCGGCTGTTAATCGTCATCGTCCGTCTGTAGATGTGTTGTTTCGATCAATTGCTAAATTTGCCGGGAAGAATGCTGTCGGAGTGTTACTGACCGGCATGGGCAGTGATGGCGCAGCGGGTTTACTAGAGATGAAGCAAGCGGGAGCGTACACATTGGCGCAGGATGAAGCAAGTTGTGTGGTATTTGGTATGCCAAGAGCGGCAATACAAATGGGGGCGGTGGATGAGGTCATGGATATACTCAAAATGAGCAAGAGCATGCTGGCAAAAATAAGCTCGGGGCAAGCTGTCCGTATTTAACGGCTATCGGATATACCCTATGGATTTCAAGGTGCATCGCGACGGCAAGGGAGCGAATCCCCGGGAGCATAGATAACTATGTGACCGGGGTGAGTGAGCGCAGCCAACAAAGAGGCAACTTGAAAGATGACGGGTATAAATTTAATTTTTTAAGCGGCTCTGCGCTGACTGGTAAATAATTTCAAGGAGTTTTTATGGCGAATAAGGATCTGAGATTTTTGGTGGTTGATGATTTTTCAACCATGCGTCGCATCGTTCGTAACCTTTTAAAAGAATTGGGCTTTAATAATGTAGAAGAAGCTCAAGATGGGGCAGAAGCTCTGGCTAAGATTCGTGCATCGCAATTTGACTTTATCATCTCTGATTGGAATATGCCCAATATGGATGGTTTAGAGTTGCTAAAAATCATTCGTGAAGATGCCCAATTGGCTAAGATACCGGTTTTGATGGTGACCGCAGAAGCGAAGAAAGAAAATATCATTGCAGCCGCACAAGCCGGGGCCAGTGGCTATGTTGTTAAACCTTTTACCGCAGCTACTCTGGAAGAAAAGCTCAACAAAATATTTGAAAAACTGGGCCTCTAAGGAGACATAATGAGTGTAAATCCAGTCATGCCAAGGGATGAGACCATTAGTGCCAGTGAAATTATCAGCCGTATTGGCCAGCTTACGCGTATGTTGCGTGATAGTTTACGTGAATTGGGATTGGATCAAACCATTGCCCAAGCTGCTGAGGCAATACCCGATGCGAGAGAACGCCTGGACTATGTTGTGCAGATGACAGCGCAGGCGGCGGAAAGGGCGCTTAATTGCGTTGAAGCGGCGCAACCTCGTCAGAATGAGTTAGAGTCATCGGCAATATCACTGAAAAAACGTTGGGATGAGTGGTTTGAAAACCCAGTTGAGATGCCTGTGGCACGCTCGTTGGTTATGGATACCCGGAATTACCTCAATTCGGTACCTGAACATACTGCTTTCACTAACGCTCAACTGCTGGAGATCATGATGGCACAAGACTTTCAGGATCTTACCGGTCAAGTTATCAAGCGGATGATGGATGTTATTCAGGAAATAGAAAAACAGTTGGTGATGGTATTAATGGAAAACATGCCGGCTGATCAGATAGCGAAAACTAAGAAAGAGGCTGACAGCTTACTAAATGGTCCGCAGGTGAACCAAAACGGCGTGGGTGTTATTGCTAATCAGGCTCAGGTTGATGATCTACTGGATAGCTTAGGTTTCTGAATAAACGTGGCAGGGGTAAACCTGCCACTCAGGATTAAAGATTTTCCGGAAATATGATTGATGGTATTAATCTTATTCTCTTCACCTTCTCCTTGGAAGCCAGACTAATAAAGCAAGAGCGTAGCGATAATATCTATACCCTTCATCTTTCAAGCTGCTGCTTTGTTGGCTACTTTCACTCACCCCAGTCACATAGTTATCTATGCTCCTAGGGATTCGTTCACTTGCCGCTGCGCTGCAACTCGAAATCTATTAGGTATAAACCAAATACAACATCCAGAGAACACTAAATTTTTATTACAGCGATATCCTACTTAATGAGGCACTGCAAATTTAAAGTAATCGCTGAGGAGAACTATTTTATCGTCCATAATTTCGATTAATGTCACGCCCATATTGCTATAAATATCACTATTTTTACGGCGCCCTTCATTTTCCCAAATAACGCAAGCCTGGTTATTACTAGCAATGAAACCAGTTTGCCTAAAATGTAAATATTCAAAATTTGAGAAAAGCTTCTTGAGAAAAATAATCGACATCTTTTTACCTACCATTGGAGGAAGGCCCGGATAATAAAGTGAAATATCTTCAGAAAAAATATTATCCAGTCGTTTAAGGTCATACTGATTCATTGAGCTAAGAAGTTCTGCGGTTAACTCATCTATTCGGTTCATTATGTTTTGTCCTCTGTTTTATTTACTTGCCAGCATGATCGCGTTAAAAATTTAGGTCTGGCTGATTACTTCATTTTCCTGCTGCAAAACGTTTAATCGTTGCGCCAGTTGTCTAACCCTCGGTGCGTTAAATAGATCGCGTAACGTTATTTCAACGCCGAAGTCACTACGCACTCTTGCTATTACCCGCATTGCAACTAAAGATTCGCCGCCGAGCTCAAAGAAATTATCCTCTGGAGAGATATTTTCTAATCCCAACAACTCGGCAAACAGACGACAAAGCGAGAGTTCCTGTGGGCTGGAGGTGCCACTTTCATTGACTACTACACTGTTCCACGTGGGTTTCGGTAACGCTTTACGATCTAACTTTCCGTTAATGGTCAACGGGAAGTGATCAAGCTGCACTATTGCTGCTGGAATCATCGCTTCCGGCAAGCATGTGGTCAGACTGGACCGTATTAACTGTGATTCAAGCGTAATACCCTTATGAGCAATGACATAACCCACCAACCGCTTCTGTTGACCTTCATCTTCACGCACAATGACCTCAGACTGCACGATATCAGGGTGCGCATTTAACGCTGCCGCCACCTCGCCCAATTCAATACGGAAACCGCGGATTTTAACTTGATCGTCAGTGCGGCCAAGGAAGTCCAGTACTCCATCCCGACGCAATCTTGCCAGGTCACCCGTGCGATACATGCGTGCATCTGTGCCGATAAAAGGATCAGCAATAAAGCGTTCAGCAGTGAGTTCAGGACGATTCAGATAACCACGCGCTACCCCTGCACCTCCCACATATATCTCACCCACAAAACCTACCGGAACCGGGTGCTGAGCCTCATCAAGAATATAAATACCGAGATCATCAATAGGTTCACCAATAAGACTTGAAGCAGGCTGAGCAACGACTTCACGTGAAAGAGGGAAATAGGTCACATGTACAGTGGTTTCAGTAATACCATACATGTTGATCAACTGAGGTGCGTTGTCATCGTGCCTTTGATACCACTCCTCCAGAATATGCGCATTCAGCGCTTCTCCGCCAAAAATCACCGTGCGTAGCACCAAACTCTGCCCAAGCTTAGGGGCTTCGCGATCAGCATGGATCAGCGCCTGAAACGCTGAAGGTGTCTGATTTAACACCGTCACTTTTTCGCTAACTAAAAGCTGCAAAAAATCTGTAGGTGAACGGCTGACTTCCCAGGGAACAATCACCAATCTTCCGCCATTCAACAATGCTCCCCAACACTCCCAGACAGCAAAATCAAAAGCATAAGAGTGAAACATTGTCCAACAATCAGTTTCAGAGAAATTAAACCAGCGCTGAGTACTTTGTAGCAAACGCATCACATTATGATGAGTCACTACCACGCCCTTGGGCACACCGGTGGAGCCAGAAGTGTAAATGATATAAGCAGGATGCGCTGACATCAGCGGTTGCAAGCGCTCTTTGTCAGACAGATCAGCAACACTTTGCATTTCCAGATGGGTGATCAATTCGGGATCATCTAGCAATACCATGGGGGTATTGGTTGTCAGGCGTTGCGCAATTTCACTGCTGGTGATCACACAAGCAGGTTCAGCATCGTCAATCATAAAATTAAGACGACTTTGCGGATAATCCGCCTCCACTGGCACGTAAGCAGCACCAGCCTTGATGATAGCCAGCAGTGTCACCATCATCTCAATAGAACGAGGTAAGCAGACCATAACACGCTGTTCCGGGCCTATTTGCCGTGATACCAGATAGCGCGCCAGTTGGTTAGCACGTTGGTTCAATACCGTATAACTAATATTCTCCTGCTGATAAGTCAGCGCCACACTATCTGGCATTGCAATTGTTTGTTGTTCAAAGCGCGAGGTCAGAGTTTCCTCATTTAATACTGTGCGCCGTGCAGGTAATAGGCTGCCTCCTATGTGCCAACCTGGCAATGTCAGTTCACCAATGGGGCGTGATATATCCGCCAGCAATTCAGTGATGAAATGCTGAAAAAGAGGTTTTTGAAGGTTAATATCGTGGGGAGTGTAGAGGTTATCATTGGTATCGAGCGTAAACTGCAAACTGTCGCCTTCGCCATGATAATAAATGGTCACAGTGAGGTCCTCTACCGGTCCACTGGACAAATTTTTGGTACGCCCCAAATTACCCGCAAAGCTCACATTGCTGTTAAACAGCATCACATTGATATTCTGTGCAAACAAGCGGGGGGCAGAACCATTTCGCTGTAAATCACGATAGATATCTTCAGAACGATACTGCTGATGTTTGAGTAACTGGCGGATTTCCTGGCTGACCTGCTTACTAATGTCACCTATGGAATGAGCAGGATCTATTGTCAAACGCAGAGGTAATACATTGGATACCATACCTGGAATACTACGTAACATACGCCCTGAACGCGCAGTTACTGGCATACCCAAAGTAATATCCTGCTTATCGGTCATACGAGAAATCCAGGAAGCAACGATTGCAATAATAATTTGAGCCATACTACTTCCACTCTCTTCACTCAGAGTACGCAGAATATCATTGACCTTTGCCGGGATTTTACACTGGGTGCAACTGAACGAACCCAAATCGGCGAATTGACCAGGTTTCGCCCCTACGGCAAGGCTCTGTGGCTCACTTCGGCCTGCCATATACTGTGACCACCACTGACGGTCATGTTGAAAATTTTCCGAGCGGCGGTATTCTTCGTCAAAAGCCAACAGATCGCTAAGAGGCCTGAAAGGATTTTCCAGTTCAGCAGCGCCAGTCAATTTCTGGGTATACAGTTCAGCAAGCCGCTGAATCAGCAATGTAGTGCCAAAAGCATCACTAGCCAGATGATGGACACGGATAAACAAAAAATAGTGGTCATCACTGATTTTTAGCAGCGCAAAACCAAACAACGGCCCCTGTGTTAACTCCATCGGCCGCACCAATTCAGCTTTCATCCAGATTTCAGCTTCTGTTAACGCATCCGCATGGTTAGATAAATCAATAAGCGGACATTTCCATTGCGGAGAGGTAACAATCTGTTGTTGTAGTCCTTGTGGGTGCGGTACAACCACCACTCGTAAACATTCAGCTTCATCTATCAACTGGGACAATGCCGAGTTAAGTGTCTCAATATCGATAGCGCCTGAAATATCGATATAACAACCCGTGTTATAAATTCCTGCGCTTACATTTAATTGTTCAGCCAGCCAAATTTCCTGCTGTGCTGCGGTCAGGGGGTAATAGCTCCCTTGATGTTGTTTCATAATTAATCCTCACAGGCTGGTGATATTTTTATTTATATAAATTGCGTAATGTGATGTCTGCCTGAGAACCACGTAGCAAAATCAATATGGCGCAGAAGCAAACAACGACAGCAATAACAAAGGGAAACCCTTGAAAATAGAGAGATTGTCCTTGGCTAGATGAAAAATGCAGCAATAATGCTCCCAACAGCGGTGAAGCAGTGATAGCCAGACCCAACATACAGTTCTGTGCTCCCAGATATTCCCCTTGTCGCTCATTACCGGCACGCAATGAAATCAAAGCACGAAGCGTTGAATCGCTGATCAACGCCAGTGCATGCAAAGCAATTGCACCAGCAACAATAAGTGGTGATACCGCCAGGCTATAAGCGATAAACGCCAACATATAGAGTCCGTAACCGATGATCGCTGTGCGGTATTCGTTACAGTGCGCTACGAACATTTTTAGCAACCAAGTTTGCGTTATGATGATCCCGACGCCGAGCCCGGTGAGAGCCAGACCGTTTTCACGTGGTCCCCAGCCCAAACGCATTTCATTGAGTAAGACAAAACAGGCCAGAAAAATGCCATAAGCCACCATGCCAAGAGCTGAAGCATAAACCAGTCGTCTCAATACCCCATCCGTCGCCAGTAGTTTCAGGCTGCCCAAAGGGTTGGCACGGCGCCAGTCGAACGAACGCCGGTTCTCTTTGGTCAGACTTTCGTTCAGAACGAACATAGCGGCAATAGCGTTCACGGCTGCCAGTGAGCCAGCAATCACAAACGGAAGGCGCGGTGCAATCATGCCCAATAACCCTCCGAAGGCTGGCCCGGCAACCATGCCGAAGCCAAGAACACCACTGACCAGACCGAAACGCGCTGCCCGCTGTGCTTCTGGTGTCACATCTGCTACGTAAGCTGATGCAGCGGAAGTACTGGCGGCAGTGGAGCCTGAAAGAAATATACCGGCTACCAGCCATCCTAATGACGGTGTTGTCGCCACCAGCGTATAGCTCAGCGCTGTGCCAAACAGTGTTGAAAGTAATACCGGCCGCCTTCCCCAAGCGTCGCTAAGCGCCCCTAACAATGGGGCGAAAAGGAACTGTGCAAAAGCATATAGTGAGACAAATAACCCGATTAACGGCACACCCGCTTCCGGTGGTTGAGGGGCAACCTCCCGCAACAGATCGGGTAAAACCGGGAGTACAATCCCGATACCCAAAGCATCCACAGCCAATGTCATTAGGATCACGGCCAATCGGCGTTTATGCTGGCGGTTTTCAGGAAGGTGAACCGTTGGGGAAGAATCATTCATACCTGTCCTCCTTTTATTATTGACGGAAAGTGATGGATTATCGCCCGCGATACATGTGCTACGTGCTCTTCCATCAGGCAGCTATAGTGATTCCCCGGCACTTCTGCGATACGAATGGGAAGGCTGGAGAACTTCTCCCAACCCCAGGCATTGGTCTCGCGGATCTCCGGCACAACAACCCCTTTCGGTAGTGGTTCCACCGCTTTTACTAACAGCATAGGAATTGGCAACTGTACGGGTATTGGACGATATTTCGGTGACATATCCGACGCAGCCCGATAGACATTGAACAATCCGTTAATTGAGCCCATATCATTCTGCGCCTGAATCAACGAGAAACGTTTTAGCTGCTCTTTGATATAGCTTAGTAACGCCTCGCGGGGTAATGCACGCATTTCGTCGTCATCCAAGCTGTCGATCATTTCCAGTCGGTCAGTGTAGTAGGCAAAAATACCAAGAATAACTTTGGCAATATCAGCATCTTCCTGATACGGAACCGGTGCATAGGGTGGCGCGGCAGAGTCGAGTAGCACCAGAGAACCGATGCTTTCTCCCTCAGTATGAAGCTGCCGTGCTATTTCATAAGCCACTTTGCCGCCCAATGAATGACCGCCGATATGATATGGCCCCTGTTTTTGAGCCGAGCGCAAACAGGCAATATAATGTGTTGCTATCTCTTCCACCGATTGGTGCGGCGCAGTTTTTCCATCAAGCCCCAAATATTGCATACCGATAAATGGCAGTTCTCGTGGTAATGCCGCGGCTAGGGGCATAAATTGGGTAACATTGCCTCCCATACCCGGCACACAAAAGAAAGGTGAATAATTACCATTACCGCCGTGATTAATTGGTACCAGGCAGTAGCGGATATGAGCATTTTCAGGAGCCAGGCTCTTTTTATCGTCAGATAGTGAACGGACAACACGTGCCATCGTCGGCTGTTCGAGAAACTCCGCCAGCGTCAGACAGTGCTGGAAATGGTCACGCAAACGGGAGATCATCTGCGTTGCCAACAGCGAATGACCGCCCAGCTCGAAGAAATCATCTTCCAGGTTAATCGTCTCTTCACCCAGTAGCTCATACCACAATTGACGAACTGCTTCCTCTGGGCTGGCAGAATCAGATATCGCCGATGAATTCTGCAATTGTACGCGCCGAACAGGAGTAAATTTACTGACAACGACCTGTGCTTCCCTTCCGGCAATAGCCAGATCGAAAATAGCGCAGCCTTCTTGATTACTGAGACCAATCACACTTTCTTGACGGCGTGCAGCATAATCCACGGCCATACCCACTTCTGCCCAGGTATCCCAGTTAACTGACGTTACCGGTATAGTCTGCTGTCGCCAGTAGTGTGCCACAGCATCAAGATAACGGTTCGCCGCCGCATAGTCTGCCTGACCCATTCCACCTACCAATGAGGCAAGTGAAGAGCACAACAGAACAAAGTCGAGAGAGTCCTGACTCATCGCCGTCATCAATTGCTGTGTACCACTGACTTTTGCCGCCATCACATGCCGCCAATCCTGCGACGTGCCATGCTCCAGCAATCCACTGGCTTCAATACCCGCTGAATGAATCACACCGTTGATAGCACCAAATCTTGCTCTCATCTGTGCCAATGCTTCATTTAATGCCACACCGTCAGCAACATCAGCGCACAGCATCATGATTTCAGCACCAGATTTCCGTAACACATCGAGTAAAGCTTCACTTGCCGCATTAGTTCCCCGGCGGCTCAAAATACCGAGTTTAACCTTACTGCATTTATTGCTGATGTGACGCGCCAGTGACTGACCGATACCTCCCAGCCCACCAGTAATTAGATAAACACCGCCATCACGCAGAATTTGCCGGTGCGGGATCTCATCAAGCTCAGTAAATGTCTGCAATTCACGCTCACCCTGCTTAAGCGTAATGCTGGTAACCGGTATTCCTTCTGTTGCTTCTTCCGGTTGCATATCCGTATACAGTTCCGCAATCAGCGATTGATATGTAGCAATAGTGTCATCATCCAGATCGATATGACGTGCAGAACACCCTGGGTACTCGGCCGCCAATATTCCGATCAAACCAAGCGCGGGTGCGGCATTACAGGCTTCCAGCACCTTGGCTGCCTGTAACCCACGGGAAATTAGGGTAATATTAAAAACCCTGTGATGACCGGTAAGCGCTTTAATTGCAGCCGCCAGTTGTTCAAATGCAGCCTCTGGTTGAGAAATTCCTGCCGCAGTCCAGCACCAGATAATACGTTCTGGTAGCATTTGTTGCTGTATCAGACAATCTATCAGTCGTTGATAATCTTCGGGCTGATCCTTACGCAAACGAAAGCGGTAGGTACTCTGTTGCAGAAATTCATCAGCATCTTCAACAACGATACTGCCGGGCGCCGCCGCTTCCCATAAATCACTCAGCTCAGCGGCTTGGGCACCAAAAATCAACCACGGCGCATGATTCTGTTTTGCTTCGCCTAGAGGCTTCGGCAACCATCGAGGGTAACGACACCACCGTACTACATTCGACTCGCTTGCTGGCTGGAATGGTAAAGAATTGAACTGCCGTAAATTGTAACCGTGGATTTCAACCAGCACCTGCTTGCAATTCTGGCTCTCATCCCAACTAAATAGCGTTATGTCATAAGTCCGTGGAGCCGTTTCAACCGCCAGACTGTAAAATTCGGCGCATAATGGCTGGTGCAGCGTCAGCGAACCATAATGGAACGGTATTGAAGCATCACCCGGCAACAGACAGGCATGTAAGAACACCGTGCCTAAGTCGAGCAAAGCCGGATGTAATGCAATATCAGGCAAATCATCGATAAATGCCTGATTGAGTCGCAACTGTGCCAACGCACAGCGATCACCCATCCACACACCTGCAATGCATTGCCAGCGCGGTCCATAGTCAGCAAATGCCTGATTGAACCGCTCCGGCGCCTCTGCAACTGCTTCAAGCTGCAAATTCCGACGTAACTCATAAGGTGAAGCAATCTCTGCTGGTGGAGAGCATACGGCAGTAACGTTGCCGTTTGCATGAAGTTGCCACATATCATTACCATCATCGCGAGACTCCAGCGTAAAGGCAAAGCTACGATCAATGGTGGTCAAGCTGATGCGTATCTGACGTTCAACACCTGACGATAGTACCAACGGTGAGGGGAAGTAAACTTCACTGAAAGTAGCTGTGCCCCCGGGTTGCAATTCGTGAAAAGCACGGCGCACTAATTCCAGGCAACCTGTGCCCGGTAATACACCTTTCCCTGCGAAAATGCGATGTTCATCAATAAACCAGACATTATCATCTAGCTTACAAATAAACTGTGTGACTCCCTCTCTATCTGATAACTGTGTGAAAGCCGGTAGTGTATTCATTACTGCGGCTGATGTAGTGACAGGAGGTGCCAGCCAGAGATGTTGGCGTTGGAAGGGATACACAGGCAGTATAACCCGATGTAATTTGTGTGAATGACCAAATGCAGCCCAATCGATAGCGACTCCTTGCTGCCATAATTGCCCGATGGTATTGAACAGTACCTCTTCATCCAGTTTCTGCTGGTGAGTATGGCGCATCGTGGTTAGTGTCTGAGCCTGGCCTTTCTGCTGTAGATCTTTCAGCATGCTGGTCAGTGCACGCCCTGGACCGACTTCAAGCAGGATTGGATTGTCAAAATGGTTCAGCAACGTAAGAATACCATCATAAAAGCGTACCGGCCGACGCAGATGATCTCCCCAATAACCAGAATTATCGCGATCTTGTTCACTGAACCAACTGCCACTGATATTGGATATCATCGGAATGGTACTGGATTGTAGCGTGAAGCCTGCGCTGAATTCCCGCATCTGTTGCGCGGCAGCATCCATCAATGAACTATGAAATGCATGTGATGTCGTTAGTCGCCGGCAAGAAATATCTGCCTTGTTGCATTGCTCTTCCAGTACCGCAATATTGTCATGGCTGCCAGTTATCACGCACTGTTCAGGCCCGTTGAGCGCTGCAAATTCACACTCTGGTGCCAGCGAAACCATACGTTCAGATGATGCCTGTACCGCCAGCATTGCCCCTGTGGGCTGGCGCTGCATAATTGCAGCTCGATTTGCTACCAATGCCAGTGCATCTTCCAGCTCAAGCATACCCCCTACACAGGCCGCAACCAGTTCACCGAGGCTATGACCAATCATTGCTTGGGGGGTAATACCCCAAGCTTGTAGCTGGCGGGCCAGCGCATACTCAACAGTGAACAGCGCAGGCTGAGTATAACGTGTAGCATTTAACCGGCTGACAGCATTGTCGCGTTCCGATTGCGGATAAATTAACTGCCTGATATC
The DNA here is from genome assembly GCF_025384885.1 of Photorhabdus kleinii. Lineage (NCBI taxonomy): Bacteria > Pseudomonadati > Pseudomonadota > Gammaproteobacteria > Enterobacterales > Morganellaceae > Photorhabdus > Photorhabdus kleinii. The sequence goes on along the minus strand of NZ_JAJAFY010000013.1, from coordinate 34,946 downwards.
CAGTTTGATGTGTGGCTGTAGCAGTTCGGCACAGCGATCAAATTGCTGGCGGAATACACCATTACGTAGATAGAGCGATTGACCCATTTCAATAGACTGACTGCCTTGTCCCGGAAACATAAAAATCACCGATCGAGGCTGTTGTTTGCGACTCATAGTCTTAGTCTGTGGTGATAGTCGGCGTAGTTGATTGATTAATTGCTCCCGATCTCTTCCCACAACAAAAGCACGCTCACTGAAAGCGCTGCGTCCTTGTTGCAAAGTCCCGGCAATATCCGCCAATGGCTCATTACCGGTAGTCAGTGCGACTGCCAAGCGTTCCCCTTGCTGAATTAGCGCTTGTGGCGTTTTCGCTGAAATCGGCAGCAGATGCCAGCACTCGTTATCTAATATACGGACATCTTGCTGACGCGGAGCTTCCTCCAGAATAAGGTGCGCATTAGTGCCGCCAATGCCGAAAGAACTTACACCGGCACGACGTGGCTTACTTGTTTGCGGCCAAGGGCATGCTGTATTGATTACAGAAAACGGGGTCTGTTCGAAGTGGATCGCAGGATTGGCTTGATGATAGTGAATACTTGGTGGCAAAGTCTGGTGACGCAGCGCCAACACGGTTTTGATTACACCGGCTATACCGGCAGCAGCATCAATATGTCCTATATTTCCTTTCACAGAGCCTATTGCACAACTCCCTACAGGTAACACTTCACCATCAGATTGTTCCAGGAAAGCCTGAGTCAGCGCACGTATTTCTACTGGATCGCCTAAAGAGGTCGCCGTACCATGTGCTTCGATATAACTGATGCTGGCAGGCGATACCCCGGCATTACGTAGTGCGTCTTTGATCACTGAAGATTGGCCGTCAATACTTGGTGCCGTGTAACTCACCTTTTGTGCACCATCATTATTGACAGCAGAACCTTTAATTACCGCATGGATGGTATCGCCATCTTCTAAAGCAGCGGACAGACGTTTTAGTAATATCATCCCACCGCCACTGCCGCTGGCTGTACCGTTGGCCGCCGCATCAAATGGTCGGCAAAGGCCATCTGGAGACATAATTCCACCACTGACATGGACAAAGCCAACCTGTTGCGGGTCCAGCGCTACAGCACCTGACAATGCCATGTCACATTCACCGCGTCGTAAGCTTTCGCAGGCAAAGTGAATAGCGGTGAGTGATGACGAACAAGCGGTGCCAATACTGACAGCCGGTCCGCTAAGGTTCAGCTTGTAAGCAGTACGTGTAGCGATAAAATCCTTGTCATTACCTATTTGCCACTGACCGGGGTCGAGGTGCATCCGGTCTTTATTTGGCATGACGTTTTCCAGCAGGTAATAATTGAAGCCACTGCTACCAAAGACAGCTACTGAACGCGGTGTACTATCATTGCCGTAGCCAGATAGTTCCAGCGTTTCCCATGCCATTTCAAGAAACAACCGCTGTTGCGGGTCCATCACCTGCGCTTCACGTGATGAATAACCAAAGAAACGTGCATCAAACTCCGCACAACCCTCCAGCAAACGTGCGCGTTTGACAAACTGTGGGTGACTTAACAGCGTTGGATCGACACCACGTTGTAACAATTCCTCGTCAGACAACTCCACACTGGCATCGTAACCTGCCAACAACTGCTGCCAAAAAGTGTCGAGATCTAGCGCTTGTGGGAAGCGGCCAGTCATACCAATGATCGCAATGGCATTGCTATCCTGAGTCGAAACATCCAACGTTGGTCTTGCTCTCTTTTCAGTGACTATCAGCGGTGTGACTGCGACTGCAACAGGTGTTTTTTGCTGCGATAGCGTGTCCAGTAGTTGAGCCTGTTGTCGAATGGTGGGATGAGCGAAAATATCGGTCACAGACAAGCCTCCACCAAACGCCTCATTCAATTGCTGGAATAGCGCCATAACCCGTAGTGAGTGGCCGCCAGCATCGAAAAAGTTTTCGTCATAACCGATCTCATCCCTCTCCAGCAGTTCACGCCAGATAGCCTCAACGCGACTGAGTGATGACACAACTTTGGCTGGCAAAGGAGAAGATTGATGCTGACCGGCACGTGTCAGTTTCATTTCAGCCAACGCTTTCAGATCGACTTTTCCCGTAATACCGGTAGGCAGGGCATCAAGGAAGAACAGCGCTGTTGGCACCATCACTTCATTAACCTGTTGGCGTAATTCGCTCAGGATCTCACTGCGGCTGGTTTCGCCGACAATGTATCCCGCCAACTCTTTATTCCCTTGGCTATCGGTGATCGCCAGCGCTTCGGCCTGACGTACACCCGGTAACGCACTTAGGGCGGCACGCACAGCATTCAGTTCAATTCGATGACCACGGATTTTTACCTGACGGTCAACCCGACCAACAAACTCCAGTGCGCCATCCATGCGTTGGCGCACCATGTCGCCGGTACGGTACATACGAGCCTTTAATTGTGGTGCAAAGCTATCGGGTAAAAACACCTCAGCGGTTTTTTCATCCATACCCAAATAGCCCTGTGCAACACAGGTTCCCGCTAAATAAAGTTCACCCATTTCCCCCGGTGCCACGGGCTTTCTCTGTTCATCAAGCAGATGGAAGCGGACATTGCCCATTGGACGCAGCACTAGATTTTGTCCTTCGGCATGATAATCGGTAAGGGATACCACAATCGCACATTCAGTAGGGCCGTATCCATTCATCAGCCTGCGCCCTACAGACCAACGTTGGGCGACTTCGGGCATACAAGGTTCACCGGTTACGATAAGCATCTGGAGATTAGGCAGCGGTACTAACGGCACTATCGCCAACGCGGAAGGTACAATCCACATATGCGTAATCTGTTTATGTGCCAGCCACTCTGTTAGATCACTGCCAGGCAACAGTTGCTGTTTCTTACCGAAGACCACGCAAGCACCCGCTACAAGCGCTGGAAAAATTTCTCCCAACATCACATCAAACACGGGCGAGGAGTACTGCACTATGCGAGAAGAAGGTTCAAGCCTCAGCTCATCGCGGATTGCCAGAATGTTATGGCAGACACTGCGGTGGGTGACAGCAACACCTTTCGGTTTACCCGTTGAGCCAGAAGTGTAAATAACGTAAGCACAATCATCCGGCTGACAGATCGCCTCCATAGTCATATAGGGTGCATTGGCTATATCTAACTCATCGATATTAATTGCCGCCAGACCAAGACGCTGGCACAGAGGCGCTGTTTCATTTCGGCACAATATCGCTTTTATTTCCGCATTATTAATCACATACCGATTTGCTGGTTCGGCGTTATCAGGAGCCAGCGGCACAAACACCGCACCGATCCGGTTAATTGCCAGCATCGCCGTGACATTATGTGGATGGTGCCCCATCAGAATGCCAACTCGATCACCACGGCCTACACCTGCTTGTTGTAGTCGCTGCGCCACATATGCCGTCAATGTATCAAGCTGCTGATAACTCAGACTTAATTCATCACTTTCCAGCGCCACATGTTCACTATACCGGGACAGGTTCTGCTGAAATAACTGAAACAGCCCCTGTGGTTTATCAACAGCGAGTTCTGGTTGAGCAATATCGCCAGAATTAATCGCCAACAAATCAGCCAATGCAGTATCTGGTTTTTCAATGATTTGTGGCAACATAGCCAGCAAATGCTTACTCATCCGTCCCAGAGTAACGGCAGATAACACCCCCGGCATTGCCATAAAGTGAGCGTAAACCTGACCATTTACCCGGTTAATAGCCAGTTCCAAATCAATTTTGGCGCGATAGTCCCCCAACTCGACGTCTGAAACCTTCATGTCCCCCAATGTTGCATCGTTTGATTGATCCAATTCACAGGAAAAAATAGTTTGGAAAACAGGATTTTTACCTGCCATACGAGGCAAATTGAGTGTTTTTACCAAATAATCGAACGGCAAATCACGATTTTCAAGGATGTCGAGACTAACCCGTCGCGTATGCATCAAGAGTTGCTGAAAAGTTTGCAACTTACCGCTATTGATACGTACCGGCAAAGTATTAGCAAAGTAGCCAATCAGTGCATCCCATGCAGGTATGGTGCGCAGTGACACCGGTGTTCCGACTATAAGATCCTGCTCACCACTTTGCTGGCGCAACAGGAGTGCAAATAAACTCAACCAGACCATAAACGGTGTACAGTTTTGCTCGCGAGCCAGTTTCTCTACACCTTCAACATACACCTGGGGAACAACACAACTTATTGCAGCCGCTTCGTCAGTTGGCGCAGCCATCTCATTCAGTATCAGAGTAGCTGGCGCATCCGCCAATTGTTGACGCCAGAAATGAATCTGTTGCTGTACCGCTGGTTCAGTCAGTCGAGTGCGCTGCCAGGTAATGAAATGCCCATAGTTTGCTTCCAACACGGGTAGTGTGGGGACCTTACCGACCAGACGTGCCTGATAGCAGTGCCGTAACTCATCAAAAAGTATTGCCAGCGAACGGCCATCGGAAATAATGTGGTGCAGAGTAATACAAAGCACATGCTCTTGCGGGGATAACGTAAACAGTACTGCACGGATGAGTGGCCCATTGGCGAGATCGAAACTTGCCATCACTTCTTCCCGCAACTTCGGTGCCAGCGCTGACTCATCGCCGGCGATATTTTGCTGGCGCAGGGTTAGCGTTAATGCAGACGCAACCTGATAACTGGGTTCAAAACTGGATGTTCCATCCGGCCCGCTTACTTTGCTGACTTGGCTAGAGAATGTGGTACGCAATACATCATGACGTTGCATGACGTCATTCAGCGCTTGCATTAATGCACTAAAATGCAGATTACCATGCAGTCGCAATGTGAAAGGCAAGTTGTAACTGCAATCATCCGGCCGTTGCATGGCAATCAACCACAAACTGCGCTGACCGAATGAGAGTAAATCACTGACCTGCGAAACGTGTTGCACAGTAATACTCTGTTTCGCACCGCTCTTTTTAACGCTGTCCTTTTCAATACTGTCCAGTAACGAGGCTAACCCGACGATAGTCGGATGATTGAAAATAGTGGAAAGCTTAAGCTGAACATTAAATGTCTTATTGATCTGTGTAATCAGATTGGCAGCAATTAATGAATTGCCACCACAATAGAAGAAATTATCTTCCGTACCGATGACCTGAACCCCTAATGCTGTTCTCCATAATGCCAGCAATTGTTCTTCACAGGCGTTAGTCGGTTCTGCCATAGATTCCTGATTTTCTGGTAGCGAAAAATCTGGAACTTGCAAGCGCTTGCGATCAACCTTCCCGTTAGGGGTGGTTGGTAATTTATCGAGAAACACCAAAGCACGCGGCATCATATGGCTGGGTAGCCGCAGGGACAAATAACCACGTAACTTGTCAGTATCAGCCGATGACACAACATAGGCGACCAGCACTTTATTATTTGTACTGTCATTACAGGCGACAACCGCACACTGGCGCACATCTGCGTGTTCCAGTAATGCACTCTCCACCTCGCCTAACTCGACGCGAAAACCGCGAATTTTAACCTGATGATCACTGCGTCCCATGAAATCAATAGTGCCGTCAGCCAGGAAACAGCAAATGTCTGAGGTACGATAGAATCGCGTACTGCTATTATTGTTATTGTCTGCCACAAAACGGCCTTGGCTATCGAATTTGCCGGTAATAAATTTCTCTGCCGTGAGTTGAGGATTATTGAGATATCCTTTTGCTACGGTAACACCCGCAATCAATAATTCACCACTAACGCCAATCGGCACTTGTTGCAGGTGTTTATCAACAATGAATAGCTCACAGCTAGCCAGCGGCCTACCTAATGGAATTACTCGCCCGGCTTCCAATGGATGTGTTTCTGGATCAAAAACAGTGCTATCAATGGTTGCTTCAGTTACACCGTAAGAACCCAGAATACGCGCGTCTGGGCGGCACAGCGCTTGTGCTGCATGCATCTCATGACCGAACCAGACATCAGCTCCACATACCAGTGTTGATAATCCATCCAGACGTTTCCCATTATCCTGACAGAACTGAATTAATTGACGCAGTACCACAGGAGGAAAATCACCGAAGGTCACGCCTTCGCTCATCATTAAGCGGTGCATTTCAGGGGCATCTAGCAACCACTCACGCGGACACATAACCAAGCATCCACCACAGCCCAGAGTACGACTGAAATCCCCTATACTGAGATCGAAAATAGGTGCAGCAAGTTGTAGTGATACCGGCTCACCGGGTTGGGTGAAACGATAGTCATGGCACCAGGCATGGAACGATGCATGCAGACTACCGTGGCTTACCTCTACTCCTTTTGGATTACCGGTTGAACCAGAAGTGTAAATAACATAGGCTGAATCACTCTCCTGAACTGACCAGATTGGTTGCACATCCGGCGGCGCTGGTTGACGAAACAGCCCATCAACTTCCAGCACAATGGCACGAAAATCAAGCAAATTAACAGCATCCTGTTCACTGGTGAGGATCAGTACTGGCTGTGCATCATTTATCTTATCGGCGAAGCGAGGATCAGAGGGGGACAACGGCACATAAACCGCACCGGCAGAGAGAATAGCGTAAAAAGAGATGACAATTTCTGGCCGGTAGCTCATCAATACTGCAACCCGGTTACCCGGCCCAACGCCACACTGGCGCATCTTCGCGAGCAGGCATTGCGCGTACTCGTCCAGTTGAGCATAGGTGAAACGTTGATCACGCCAAACAATCGCTCGTGCATCTGGATTATTACGCACCTGTGACTTGATGCGTTCAGCTACCGAAATAAATTCCAATATAGGTAGAGGTTCTGCCGGCCGAGAGAAGCGAGCCAGTGTTTCCAGCTCTTCTGGCGGCAACATGCTACATGTGGCGACAGAACGTTCAGGTTCACTTAACAAGGAATCCAACAATTTCTCATAGTGATTCACCATGCGAGTAATGGTGAGGTTATCAAACAAATCGGTATCAAATTCAACCAGACAGAGTAGTGAGGTCGGGGATTCTTCTATCGATAACGTCAAATCATATTTAGCAGTATCAGAATGGATAAATTGTATTTCTGCTTCTAATCCACCCAGTTGCAATGCTTGTCCCGGACTCTTCAAATAATCAAACATAATCTGAAAAACAGGGGGATGGCTCAGAGAACGCAGGGGCTGTACCACATCGACAATCTCATCAAACGGCAAATCAGCATTTTCATATGCATCAAGCAATATATCGCGCGCTTGGACCAATAGATCACTGAAACTTATCCCTTTATTAAAGCGAAAACGCAGTGGTAACAAATTGATAAAAAAGCCAAGACGGACATGTTCATCAATACTGTGACGATTCGCAAATGGGCTGCCAATAACGATGTCGTCATCGTGTGAATAACGATTCAGTAATACTGCAAAAGCGGAAATCGCCACCATATAAGGTGTTAATCCATAACGTTGGCAGATTTTAGAAATACGTCCAACGAAAGATAGAGGAAGTGACGTCTGATATACTGCGCCACATCCCCGTTGTTCCAATAGCCGCGGCCGATCTGTGGGTAATTTATGTAATTCAGGCAATTCCGCGAGCTGTTTTCCCCAATAGCTGCGTAAGCGTTGCCGACGGGCGCTATTCATATGAATATCTGTTACAGAGTCACTGACATGCGGGTAGGTAATTGCTGCCAACTTAGGTTGTTGACCGATTTTATACTGGTTATAGGCATGGCTAAAATCATTAAGAAAAACGTGAGTAGACCAATCATCAAATACAATATGGTGAAGCGTAAATATCAACTGATGATCGTTTTCTTGCCGACGAAGCAATAAACAACGAAAAGGCAAATCGTTACTGAGATTAAAACAATATCTGGCTTCGTTATTATAGATTGACTTTATTTTGGTTTCGCATTCTTCCGGGGAGTAATAGCTGAGATCACTGATACGTAATTCAGGCCACTGCGGATGCAACGTTATCTGCAATTCTCCATTGAGAACATGAAATTGTGAACGCAACACGGGGTGACGCTCAATCATAAAAATAATAGTTTGTTCAAGCGCTTTCCTATCTAACGTACCACGCAAACGTAACGAAAATGGCACGTTATATAATGCTGAGTCCATATTTCCTTGGCTAATAAGCCATAGCCTGCGTTGAGCAGGTGTTGGCAATAAGAACGGAACATTTGATGAGGTGTTTGAATGATTACTCACAACATTTTTCCTAAGATAAAAGGGTTCTTGAAGCTTAGTGATTGCCGTAAAAACTATCGTTCCTGGTTGTCGGCCGTTTTCGTGACAAAAGCGCTACTGGGAACACGTGTCACTCTGTTCTAGCGGGGTGAAATCAATCAGAATGATAGTACGGACTCCAACGCTGGAGTTTTCATCGCAAGTTACGGGATTGATGTAATGACAAATCGCTGCATCGTCGATGATGTAGCTATCAAGGGGATCATTAAGGGTAAAGCGAGTTATCTTATGAGCAGGGACTTCTTCAAGCTGGCAATTTGCATAAAAAGGCGGCGCGATATGCGTTGCACCGCCTTCGACATTGTAACGTTCAATCAAATGTACAGCGGTGAACGGCTGACCATCACGATGGAAACAGTTAGGCGTAATTTTTGCCGGTTTACCAGGTAGTGCTTGCATTCGGATCAAATGTACACCACACAGCAAACGGGAATAATGCTCTGCCATGCCGGTTAGACTCAGATCGTGCCAAATGAGTTTATTAAGCAGCCCTTTATTCAGTATTTCATCAGGCATGCGCAGGAATTTACGTACCACGCCACCAAATTCAGGTTGATATTCACTTCCCTGATGATAATCAATCTCTATACTACCATCTGGCTGCTGATGACCTGTTTTCCAATCAATAGTTTCTGTTTCACGGCTCCACACTCCTTCACAATAACTGCGGTGACGACCATCTTCACCAAATCGATCTAACGGCAGTGACTTAGATAATTCACACAGAGAGATAAGATCGATTTTTTCACTGTCAGAAAGGTCAAGATCGGTGGCATTGAAAGTGGCAAACCCTTGTTGATGCAAGCTGTTGCGGATATGTGCGGTAGTAAGACGGTAACTATCTGGTGCGTTAATAAATATATTCCAGCCCATTGTAATATCTCTTTATTAGGGTGAACTACGATGACATCGTATTAAATTAATTACGATATCTTAGGAAAAACCAGTTAATACTAATTAACTTAAAAGATTATTTAGTTATATTTAATGATTTAAAAAAACACCTATAAATAAGAATATCTCGATTTCGCATAGTAAGTACAACAACATTGCCATGCTTTTTGTCGATCTACAAAATCAATCAATCAATTTCTGACAAGTCAGATAGTAAAGAATATTGCTAGATAAATGAGAGAGATAGTTTTAAATCAATAGGCCATTAGACAAATCTACTATAGTATAACAACCGTTTTTTGAGTGAATTAATCACCTCAATAGCATTGCCTTTCTTGCTGGGTGAAACAATAGCGTCCTCCGACAATACTTTGACATCCATCTTTCCTTTATCATCCCTGGCTAGCAGCGCATAAGGATTAGTAAAGTCAATTTTTTTATCTAAATTCTTCACTGATCATTTCATGACTCGAAAATCCTAACTCATTATTAAATATCATTATTTTAACCCTTTTTTAATGGGTGAAGCGCCTTTGCTGTAACTTCCGCCAATCATATAAACAGCCTAACAATAAAAATATTTTCATTAAAATTTAATTAGAAAATAGATCGCAGAATATACAATGTCAACTTGGGTTTTTATTTTTTATTTGTCAAAAAAAATTTACATATAAAGGGGTGTTAGAATATTATATTATTTTTAATTGATTTTAAATCTGGTATATCATCAACTCAAGAAATTAATGGACTATCTAGTGCCAGTTTAGCTAGTAAAGGCTTGTCAGTAATAAAATTCTGCCATTTATATTTTTTGAATATAAATAGATTGCCAATTTTTCAAATATCCATCAATTCTTACTATCTTCGGAAGAAAACGTGGATTTAATTTTTCATGCTAATCTTTTATTAATACGATCTTTGTCTGATTATTCCTTGTAGGAACGGCACTATACTCATTAAATTCTATCTTCCATTTATCTGTTTTACGGATTTTAGTATTAATACTGGTACTCAACATGGATTAAAATAGATCTTTAAACCATATGAATAATTGGGGAATTATAATAAAATTGGGGTAATGGTACTGAACGTGGTGTGTTTAATGGTAACTAATATGCTTTAAAAGTACTTATAATATAATTATTAATTTTTTCAATAAGTTAATTTAATAGGAGATATATTTCTACGTTATTTGTTTTTATTTTTTTTAGATTAAATATAATGCTAAAATACATAATCAAGGTGAAGAATGTAATATATTATTGATGTGTCTTTATCTCTCAGGGATAAACTTTTGATAGAACCAGTCGTGGACCAACTCAAGAAATATTTCTCAGATAGAGCATTTAAGACACTGTAATCAGATCGGTTTTTTATTGGAAATCGTCGCTGGACTAATTGCTTATACATTCCAACCTAAAAAACCGAGCTTGAGTTTACGGGATTGTGATATCGCTATTTTTAAACGAAACCGAGATTAATTAAACCAAAGTGCCGGATAAAAAACAGCACGTTGTCAATGATCTGAAGAAAGTCCGCTCTGCGGACTTTCTTCCTTAAAGGTGGAAAGCTATGCGCTTACCTGTTGGAAGAGTCACCTCAAGGCTCAATTCACCGCCCAATGCTTTCACATAGCGCTTAAGTGTTGATAGCCTTGGATCATTGTCAGCTTGTTCCATCCGAGCAACGGAAGGCTGTTTAACCCCTATAACAGCGGCCAATTCTGTTTGTGAAATTTTTAACTCATCACGCAGTTGGCTAAGGGCGATCTGGATACTGGCTTCTTCGACCCGTTCCGCGACTCGTGCCTGCATTTCAGGACTTTCTTTAGCCAACAGTTCTCTGTAAGTAGCCATGATTATTTTTCCAGTTTCGCAAGATGTTTTATGAACCCAACCGTAGTGGATAGTTGGAGACATTGCTCGTCTTGGTCCTGCACACCCATTAGTTTGCAATTAGAAGAAATATTTAAATCTGGCGCGTGCGCCGTAGCGTCGGTCATTATTACTGTTGGCAATTTTGTTGTTGGCATTTGCTTCCAGCATAGAGACGTAGGCGCCAAGATAGAGATTAAAGTTTTTCATATTCATAATATTAGGAATCTGATATGACATATGGATGGTATTTATATCGTATTTACCCGGCTCATTGAATGGGTGATTAATATATGCGGTTGTATCGTCAGTATTGAACGTTTTGATATTGTTATGGGCATAGATATAACCCAGTTCGAAACGATGCCACATCACATTAATTCCGGTAGTGAAATTATGTTCATCTGAGGCATCCAGATAGGCGGTATTCAGATTAGCAATAATGCCATCATCAGGATCGGCCTCCAGACCGTTCCAATTTAATGTCATGCCGTAACCATTGCGTCTGGATTGATCGACCCATTGCCCTTGATTATTCTGGTAGCCATAGGCGTTATTGACGACATTACTCTCCATCGCCATGGCTGCACTAAACTGATCTTTTTTCCAGGCTGCTACCGGGCGCAAATAAGCGACATTTTTTTTATTTTCCAATGTATTACCGTGGTAGATGTTATCTCGGAATAGCGAAGTGCCATCTTCGAGTAGAGTATTGAGTTCGAAATACCAGTTGCCAGCGTATTTGCTCAGCATCAAGTTGCCCCCGCTGTTACTGCGGCCACGTCCTTCTTTCATCATGTAGATATAGCCGAAACCATCGGCATACAAATCATTGGCGGTATTACCAGAATACTGAATAAAAGTATCTTGGTTGAGTGGGAACATATCGTAAGCTTCAAAACGCCCGATTTTTACCTGCCAGTTTTTCTCATTGCCGAAGAAAAAAGCGGCGTCGTCGAGATTCATTTTGCCAGTCATGTCTGCTAATGGTTGCACTCTAAAGCCGGCAAAGTTGTTGTTTTGATCACGGCGGTAACCGTCCAGCCCGATCAAAATGCGGCCATTAACATTCCAACGCTCTTTGTCGCCAGGTTTCCAGTCTTTATTATCGCTGGTTTTAAGTGAAGTAAGCTGACCGGTTCGGCTGGCGCTATCGAGATTGAATTCTACATCGCCGTACAATTTTAGATCGCCAAAATCATTCAATTTCAAGTTGCTGGTTGATGAAGCACTGTTTTCCAGCGGAGTGGTGCTTTGTGCTATTTGTATGGTCTGTTGTTTGGTTTCGATAGCGCGCTGTTCTAGTTGCTGTGCGCGTTGCTCGGCGGCAGTGGCTCGTGCTTCTGCTTGGGCAGCTCGCTGTTCTGCTTGTTGCAGTCGCTGCTCCAGTGCATCCAGGCGTGCCTCGATGCTATTGGTGGGTGAAGCAAGGGCAGAGGCTGAAAATATTAATCCTGGTATGACAATCAGATAGTGAAGGTTTTTCATGATATGCTATCCTTTTGGGATATGAGTTATTATATCGTAGTTAAATTATCAAGCTGGTTTTTGGGCTAAAAGATAATTGAGTTGATTAGCAGATCGCAATCAACTCTACTAACCAGATAAAGCTATTGTGATCGAATACTCAAATTCGGCATGAAAGATAAGTAACGGTGGAATGGATTTCCACCACCGAGTGGTCAAGGTTGCGTTTTCAAGATCAACAGGAATGATTGGCATGGTACGAAAGTGCTGGAATTGTTTGTCAATGTTAAACAAAGGGGGCTGTCAAAGTTGTTGTTATTTGAAATGAGAAAGAGTATCTGAAGTAGAAATAATTGCATGAATTAATCATTTTTCGAAGTGTGAAAATGATACATTTGATTCTATTATTTATAGAGATAAATTCATTAAAATCAATCTGTTGGGAATTATATTTTATCTTATCATTTTTTAAATTTACTATTTGAATGATTGGTAATATATTCAAAAGGTTATGAAATATATTTTTATATGTTGATATCCTACTGATTGCATTATAATATCAGCGCTGTTTGGGATGATAACTTCATAATAATCATATAGTTAAATTTTTTGCTACCCTTTTTGTGATCATTCCCGCATTACTACAGTTTTTTTTATGATAAAACATAAGAGATAATAAGCTAAATTTTTATAAAATATCAGGATTGATGCTGGATGATGTCGTCAATTCAGCTTTATCTATTGTTTGATATGAGGAGGTCATTATTGATATTCATCACAAAACATAATGAATTCTAATGTGAGCATAAAGGCTCAAGTTCGATTGATATAATACGTGTTATTATTGAGGCTATGTCTTGGTTAAACATAAAAATACCTAATGAAAAGCTTGTCGAAAAAATCTGATTATCAAAATAATTTAGCAAAGTAATGAATTATTCCTATGTCTTATCATTGCAGAGCTCAAAGATATAGGTAAGAACCTATTTTTTAATTGTATTGTGATTATATTGTATTGTAATCATGGAAATGCCGGTGCTTGTTGGCCCTACTCTTAACGAATGGCGGTTGTTCATCGGTTGGAGTTTTTTAAATGGTGTCACATTATGTTCAGGACAATGATAAAAATTTAGGGAATACCATGACGACCGAAACCATTTCTGGTTATGGAGATAATTTTTCCCCCCATGTTAGGTGTATATACCCAATGGATTTCAAGATGCATCGCGACGGCAAGGGAGCGAATCCCCGGGAGCATAGCGAACTATGTGACCGGGGTGAGTGAGTGCAGCCAACAAAGAGGCAACTTGAAAGATGACGGGTATAAACGTAATTAAAAATTGTGACCGTATATCTCTGTCTTTTGCAATTCGTGTAGGCAATAGCCCTACATTCACTTCTTATATCGGGATCTATAGTCTCTCAAGTAATCATGAACGGGACTACCCCGTATTCGCTTTTTTATCAAGCATTAAGCGCAATAACGACAACTACCACGTTAACTATTTGTGAGGAAAAAGAGAGTGATAGACGTACAGATCAATGAAGTACCTCTTAAGGAACACAGCCCTTCAATTAATGATTGTTTGGATGAGCAAAAGTTACTTTATGACATGCTGCTGTCACGGGAATTTGATAATCGTAGTGCGATAGTCACACGACAAGGTCGAGCTTGGTTCCATGTGTCGGCTGCTGGACATGAAGGGTTGGCTGTGTTGCCTCAGCTTATGGAAAAGAATGATGTACTGGTTCCTTACTATCGTGATCGGGCATTAGTATTAGCGCGTGGTATGTCTATTGTTGAAATGACAAGGGAACTTATGGGTAAGGCCACTTCTCACTCGGCCGGCCGAACCATGTCGAATCATTTCTGCTCCAAAGAGCATAATATCTTCTCGGTAGTCAGCTTGACCGGAACCCAATGTATTCCCGCGGCTGGAGCCGCCTGGGCAAGCGTGTTGGACAATAAAAATGGGCTTGTCGTGTGTGGTGTCGGCGATGCGGCGACTCGGCAGGGAGAATTTTATGAAGCGGTCAGCTTTGCAGTTGAAAGGCGTTTGCCGGTAGTCTTTGTGGTTTCCGATAATAAATTGGGTATTAGTACCTCAACGGAGAAGATGGCTCCGTATCGGTTGGGAATATTTAACGAGTGTTTGATTCGCCGTGTTGATGCCCGCAAACCGGAAACTTTGTTTCCTGTTGCACAGGAGGTATTCAATAAGGCGAGATTTGAGCGGACTCCCTGCATATTGGTTTGTCGTATGGATCGGTTAGATTCTCATTCCAATTCAGATTCTCACAAACTGTACCGTACCCCGGATGAACTGGAGGTACTACAGGATCCTATTGAAAATTATGTCGCTTATTTAAAGGAAAAAGGAGCGATTACCGAGCAAGCTCTGGCTGAACAAAAAGAGCGCATTAAAGCGGATGTCGCGGAAATATTTGAGCGTGTTTACCACGAAGAAGAGCCGGATCCTGCAAGTGTCAGTACCTATTTATGCAATCGTGAAGGAACGCCTACCGTACATGTTGAGATGGAAGCCGAAGAGACACAGGTCAAAGCGGTAAATCAGGTTTTGGACGAGGCATTGAGTCAGCATCCGAATGTGCTGCTATTTGGTGAGGATATTGAAGATCCTAAAGGTGGTGTTTTTGGTTTCACCCGTGGCTTATCCACTCGCTATCCTGATCGTGTTATTAATGCTCCCCTTTCAGAAGCCACAATTATTGGTTCGTCTGTTGGATTGTCCGCCTGTGGTTGGCGTCCGATTGTTGAACTGCAATTTATTGACTTTGTTGGGCTAGGTCTCAATCAGTTACAGTCACAACTTGGCACTTTAAGTTGGAGAACGGTAGGAAAATGGCGCTGTCCGGTAGTGATATATGCTCCTTATGGCGCTTATCTCCCTGGCGGCGGTATATGGCACAGCCAAAGCTCGGACGGTATCCTGGCGCATATTCCCGGTATTAACGTTCTTGTTCCAACGACACCGGCTGATACCGTCGCATTGTTCCGTACCGCGTTAAGTCTGGATATGCCGAGTCTGATCCTGATCCCTAAACACCTTATGAGAGAGCGCCATGAGCGTCGGTTGGTGAGTCCGGTGTCGCTTGGGCAGGCAAATATCGTCAGGGCAGGAAAAGATATTACACTGGTTGCTTGGGGAAATACGATTCAACTTGCGACTATGGCAGCTCTTCAGGCGGAAAAAGACAATATTGACATTGAAGTGATTGAATTACGTAGTCTGGTACCTTGGGATAAACAACGGATTGCGGAATCTTTACGCAAAACCGGGCGGCTTATCGTTGTACAGGAGGATACCCGGACGGCCAGTGTTGGTGCATCCATTATTGCTGATATTTTGGATGAGAATGACAATTTCTTCTCTTTATTGGCACCTCCGCGCTTGGTGACGCGTGAAGATATTCATATTCCTTTTAATCCTTGTTTAGAGAAAGCTGTTTTACCCGGCACGGATGACATTTTGGCCTCCGTCTATGCGGTAATGAGCTAAGGAGAACTTATGGCACAGTTGCTTATTCCCCCGATGGGAGAAGGAACCACTGAAGTCGTCATCATCCAGTTACTTAAGCAGGTGGGGGATCATGTCAAGCGTGATGAACCTGTTTATGAAATGGAGACGGATAAGGCCGCCTTTACTATTGAGTCTGATGTTGAGGGGATCTTGGAAAAATGGTTGGCGGCGGAAAATGATATTATCCCTGTTGGATCGCCTATTGCAGTCATCAGAGCTGTTGGAGAGATGGCAGAGCCTTCCTCTGTCAGTGAAGAGTTAACGCCTCCGCCGGAGAAAATGGAGAGAGTGGCGGAGGAAGTAGAAAAAATAGAGAAAGTGGAGGCGGCTCCAGAAGTATCCGCTCCTCCTGCGCGTATTCCGCCAAAAACCCGTCAGTACGCACAAGAACACCAAATTGAGCCGCACATTCTTAGCCAACTGGCGGAAAAACATGGGACATTATTGCCTGGTCATATAGATGATTACCTCCAGCAGTACCGTGAAACTAAGCCGTCAGAAAAGAGCAATGCAGAAAATGACAATGTGGGTTTTCTGTCCAGAGATCAGCAGCGTCTTAATCGTGCAATACGGTTAAATAGTGCTACGGTACAACCTTGTTGGGCAGCTAAACCACTACCGATTGAGCTTGTTGATAACGCCATTCATCATTTAACGGAAACCTCCGGGCAACAGGAATGGATAACGCCATTTCAGGTCATCACTTATGCGATTTCTCAGGCATTGAAAAAATTCCCGATGTTGCGTTCGAGAGCGCTGGATCAAGAGCGTTATCACACTTATACGGATATCAACTTGGGTATTGCTTTTCTGGATGAAAAAGGCGATTTGAGCTCGTTAAAAGTACCGGAAACGCAGACCATGAGCTTTTTTGAGTTCAGGCAACACTTGAATGGTGTTCTTGATCCCGATGTGGAAAAACTGCCCGTTGATATTGATGTTCCTATGATGATCTCGTATACCGGCAACGATGGTGCTACCTTTGCTGTACCTGTTATTGTGCCGCCATCTCAGTCAACATTGTTCATCGGTGCGCCTCACAACAAAGAGATGAACCTCGTTCTGGCATTTAATCACTATCTGCTCAATGGGGTAGAGGCGTCTGAATTTATTACCGAGATTATTACTCAGGTTCGTGTTCTGTCTGGGCCACGATCTACCGCGCATCAGATAGAAGGTAAATCAGGTAAATCGGTTTCCGGGCAATTACGCACGCTGCTGGCGGATTTCCTGAATTGGGACGAAGATTTTACTGAATCAATGATGCAGCGCACTTGGGCTGATTTGGGCATTGATTCGCTCAAGGCAGTAAAACTTGCAGAGTTGATGTCGGCGCATTTTCGTCGAAAATTATCGCCGACGCTGTTCTGGCGTTATAGCTCGCCGCATCGATTGATTGAATATCTGGACGTTTCCAAAACTGAACTGACTGAGAATAAACATTCCTTAGATGACTTTATTAATGCGATGCGTAGTCTTGATGGCGAAGCAGCATTAAGGTTACAGCGCCTCATAGAAGGAGGAAAGCATGGATAATCTGTATCACATATATCATTCGCTTAGTCCGGATGAACAACGGATAGCTAAATCTGCCTTGTTGGAGCATTTAAGTTCCATGACTTCCTCAGTAAGTAGTGCGGGTGATACGAAACAGATGCCTATTGCTATTGTGGGCATGGCTTTCCGACTTCCTGGGGCGGAAGATTCTCCAGAGCAGATGTGGGAGATCTTAAGATCTGGACGCAGTGTGATAGAAGAGATTCCAGAGCAGCGGTTTGCATCCGGAAAACCTTACGTCATTCCGTTACCTAAAAAAGCCCTGAAAGCGGGCTTACTCAATAGTATTGATGGTTTTGATGCGCCATTCTTTGGTAT
The DNA here is from genome assembly GCF_025384885.1 of Photorhabdus kleinii. NCBI lineage: Bacteria > Pseudomonadati > Pseudomonadota > Gammaproteobacteria > Enterobacterales > Morganellaceae > Photorhabdus > Photorhabdus kleinii. Next base: position 17,113 of record NZ_JAJAFY010000013.1, on the reverse strand, counting down.
TTCTCCGCGAGTTGCGGCCATGATGGATCCGCAACAGAGAATGCTATTAGAGCTGACCTGGCAAGCGATCGAAGATAGTGGCGCCAATCCGCTTGGCTATTCAGGATCAAAGACGGGTGTTTTTATTGGTTCGTGCAGTAATGATTATCGTGAACTTGTTGCGGCCGATATGGCGATGGCAAATGCTTATGCAACGACAGGGACACTGAATTGCCTTCTGGCTAATAGATTGTCATTTTATTACAACTTTATTGGTCCAAGTTTGCAAATTGATACCGCGTGTTCAAGTGGATTGACGGCACTGACTCAAGCGGTGAATTCATTGCGTTCAGGGGAATGCCAACAGGCGATAGTTGGCAGCGTTAACCTATTGAGCAACACATTCAACATGGCTGCTTATTACCGGGCGGGAATGTTATCTAAAGATGGCTGTTGTAGGGTTTTTGACGCGGATGCTAATGGTTTTGTCCGTGGTGAAGGGGCTGTCTGTCTATTCTTGAAAACGCAAAAACAGGCCTTAGAGGATCGGGATCCGATTTATGGATACGTTCGGGCATCGGCAGTCAATCATGGCGGACGTGCTAATTCATTGACTTCACCTAATCCTGAGCAGCAAATTGCGTTGGTTAAAGATTGCTTGCTACAGGCTGGAATTTCTGCGGAACAAATCAGTTACCTTGAAGCACATGGAACGGGAACCTCGTTGGGTGATCCCATAGAATTTAATGCGCTTAATGAAGTCTTTAACCATGACAATTCAGGGGAGATGCCACAACCTTGCTATATTGGTTCAGTAAAAGCCAACATTGGGCATTTAGAAGGCGCTGCGGGGTTAGCTGGCATCGTTAAAGTTTTATTAATGTTGCAGCATAAATCTATTGTACCTAGCGCCGCGTTTCAGCGTTTGAATCCTGAAATTGATAGTGTGGGTTCGCGTTTACAACTGGCTACAGAGGAAAATCCTTGGCAGGTTGGGGTAGGGCAAAAACGTTTCGCTGGACTTAGCTCTTTTGGATTGGGTGGCAGCAATTCACATGTCATTCTGGAAGAGGCGCCAACTCAAGTGCAGCAACAGATTAAAGCCAATTTAGAGGGGTATTATTATCCCATCTCGGCTAATAGCCAGGCATCGTTACAAAAAATGGTGGCTATGCTAGGGGATTTTATTGAGAACGATGAAGGCATTGAACTGCCAGCGGTTAGCTGGACATTACAGTTTGGTAGGGCAGCGTTATCTTATCGGGCATTATTTGTTGCAACATCACGGCAGGATCTTCTGAAGCAGCTACGGGACTTTGCTTCGTCTGCTTCAACTAAAGAAGATCAATGGCTTCATATGGCAGAGGATGACTCTCGATTTTTATGGTTACGAGGTCAGGATATAGATTGGCGTACCTGCTGGCCTTCCGGGCAGAAACCGTTGCGTATTCGATTACCCAAATATGCTTTTGAACATCGGCGTTACTGGTTACCTCACAATGAATCCGTGGTTGCAAAACAGTAGGCAGTGAAGCGAGACAGGAAAACCAGAGAGCATGATGAAATAATTGTAGAAACCCCACAATCTCGGCAGAGGTTGTGGGGTTTCTTTTGTTTTTGTCTTATGCTTCCGTTTGTATTGAAAGAAGGTCCTCGGCGGATTTGGCTAAGAAAGTAGTATTTAATTAAAACGATGCTTGAGCAGTTAAAGGGTATTTCTCTAATGAGTATGTTAGCTGCTGTAGCATAATAAGATTTTTATTGAGAGTAGTAGGATTAATTTTATATATTTCTTGGTTAAAATAAAAAATTTGTATTTATACCCGTCATCTTTCAAGTTGCCTCTTTGTTGGCTGCACTCGCTCACCCCGGTCACATAGTTATCTATGCTCCCGGGGATTCGCTCCCTTGCCGTCGCGATCCATCTTGAAATCCATAGGGTATATACATCTTTGAAATAGTTATTTTTAGTGAGGATTAAGGCCAGTTTGGTTAATGTTATTATTGTCCTGATTTAATAATATAATTAACCTAATTTTTGGATAATATCATTTTAAACTGAGGTTATCTTCTACAAAGATATTTAAAATAAGCGTTTTACAGTGATTGTTATCACAAAGTGAATATTTGTAAAATACTACTATGGAATTACATATTTCTGTTTGATATATTGTTAGTAACCAGTTAGTTTATTTGTCTATATAATTTGTGATGATTAAATTTTACTGGGAAATATTATTTACTTGATAGAGAGATAGTATTATTTCAATTAATAAAGAGAGATGATAGTTACTTTAAAATTTTATTTATAGAGATAAAAGGAAGGTAATATGGAATTTATTAAAAATAGGTTTTGTCACTGGAATGGTGAACATCTCGTTGTCGATACAATGGCTAGAAGTCATAAAATGGTTAACAGTATGGGAACGGGTGAGGGATTAGTTTCGTTTGATGGCTTTGGTGCTGATCTAATTCGTTTCAGCAAAGATGAAGGGATGCAGAATCATACTCACTTAGGGCATCATATCTTATTTGTGCTCGCAGGAACGGGTTATGTTATTTATGCGGGTGAAAAGCATGAAATAGAGCCTGGAGTTTGTTATTTTGTGAATGGACAAATAGATCACGCGATTAAAGCAACTAGCGATTTGGTCATGGTTGTTGTCGGTAATAATCATTGTGCGGTTGATTCGCAAGATAGGACGACGTTGGTGCCATATAGAGAGGGAACCCCAGAAGAATTAAAGGTTTAACTTGGGATAAATTGAATTAAACATGTGCTAGTGCTTGGTGAATTGCGAGAATGCCATGATATTCTGCCAGAGATAAAGTATCTAACATTATATTCATGAAGATAATTATAAATCAGGAGAAGTAATTGGAGTGATAAAAGGATGATATAAGATTTTTTCAATCAATATATATGAGCATCTCATGAAGGGGATCAGGTACTAGCCGATGAAACATTAGATTTACTGTAAATAAAATGGAGAAATATATTAGAGATAATATTCTATTGTAATGATAAAGGTGGAAATGACTATTGAAATTATTTTAATCTAATATTTAAATTGGAAAATAATTTCAATGGGTGGTGGTAATGAGTTTCCGGATGGAAATTAACTTAAATAACCTGAGTTCTGGTTAAGCCGTTACTAACATATCCATTTCTAAGCAGGAAATATTCAGTGACTTTGTTCTCTTTGTGACAATAAGCTATCTGTCCCTCTAACACATTTAACATTAATCCTTGCACACTACAGTGTCGTGAATGTTCTATCTGAGAAATATTGGGTATTCGTATTTGGGGATTGATGAACCAACTAAAGGATTCCTTTTCTCGATATTTATATCTCGTATTTAATGGTTGAGTAGTGTCAATCTTAGTGCTACTTTGAATAGCATTATGTGATTGGTGAAACATTGTTTCTCAGGCCATTACAAATGCCAACTATCAGTGAGTTTTTTGGCATCCTGATCCGGATGTACTACGACGACCATAATCCGCCTCATTTCCATGCTTACTACGGTGAACATGAGGCTATTATCTCAATTGAAACCTTGGAGGTCATGGAAGGCTCATTGCCCAAACGAGCAAAAGGCTATGGTCATCGAATGGGCGGTTGAGCACAGGCAGGATCTGCTGAATGACTGGCAACTGGCTGAGCAGCATCAGCCTCTCAACAAGATTGAACCGCTGGAGTGATTATCATGCGCAGAGTAACGAAAGTGGAAATAAAGCCAGAATACACCTTGGCGGTGACGTTCGATGATGGTACCTATGGAGAGGTGTGCATCGCGGATCGGTTGTTCGGACCCATGTTCGAGCCACTGAAAGAGCAGAAATTCTTTGCCCAAGCGCGTGTTGATGAGTGTGGCGCAGTGTGCTGGCCGAATGATGCTGATCTGGCGCCCGACGCACTCTACAAAAAGCTCAAATCCCGCTTAAGGGGTAATATATGATTGAACTGTTTGCATTGCTTGCGTTTGGATATTGGTAAAGGCGAGCGTTTTAGTCATTTTCTAGAAGGTTATTGATGGACTGACTAAAATACAATTTACGGATGAAAAATGGCGAGCATGGTTTGAGGGTGCTTTTTTTTGCCTAAAATTCAATTAATTATTCCATTTTTGATTGAGTCAATTCAAATTCATTTTCAGTTTAATTTTTTAAACTACTGATTAATAAACTGGTTCTTAAGAAAAATCTTCTCTTTATGTTGACTACCAACGTACTTCTGAGGTGGGTAAGAATGTTATGTATTCTACACGGTCAAGTAAATCATAGGAGATCTGCATATTTGTCGGAATACGGAAATCAAGTAATGTATATAAGTCCTTACGACCAAACTGGTGCTTCATAATCATCTCAGGTGGATGCGACTTTTCAGGTTCTCCAAACTGTTCATGAACCCATTGACGAGACATCATCGAAATTAGGGGAGATGGCAACTCGTTGGAAAATTGATATGATGGCTTATCTCGATCAATTAAGGTAATTGTCACAACAAATAAAATCTTATTCTCTCTTTTAAATGCCAAATACACACTTTCTCTAACCATATTCAATGATACATAATCACACCCTAAGTCACCTTTAAGCTTTGTTTTATAAGGAATTAACCCTTTACTATAAATTTCCTGATAAGTTCTACCTAAGTGATTAATTAACACTTCAATGTTAATCGTCATTATTTATATAACCTCTTTTCTCAACTAAGCCAATTAATTCATCTTCAATTTAACCTTTTAAGCTGTTGATTAATGAATTGGCTCTTAAGAAAAAACTCTTTTATTGACTACCAACGAACTTCTGAGGTGGGTAGAAAAGTCACTTCTTTAACGTGCTCTGATGAATCGTAATCAACTTGCATGTTAGTTGGTATACGAAAATCTAGTATCGTGTACAAGTCAACCCATCCAAACTCTTGCTTCATTATCACTTTTGGCTCTTTTGACTTTTCAGGCAATCCGAATTGTTCATGGATCCACTGACGTGACATATGTGAGATCAGTGGTGATGGTAACTCATTTGGAAATGTGTATGATGGTTTATCACTATCCAATAGGGTAAGTGTCACATCAAATAAAACTTTGTTCTTCTTTTTAAAAGCAAGATAAACACCTTCTTTAACCATATCTAGAGATATATACTCAGTTCCAGAATTTCCTGTTGGCTTGGTTTTATAAGGAATTAACCCTTCACTATAAATTTCCTGATAAGTTCTACCTAAGTGATTAATTAACGCTTCAATGTTAATCGTCATTATTTATATAACTCTTTTCTCAATTAAGCCAATTCATTTTCAGCTTAGCTTTGCAAGCTGTTGATTAATGAATTGGCTCTTAAGAAAAATCTTCTCTTTATATTAATTACCAACGTACTTCTGAGGTGGGTAAGAATGTCACTTTTTTGACACGCTCAGATAGATCGTAATCAATTTGCATACTGGTTGGTATCCGAAAATCCAACAGCGTATATAGTTCCGTCCAGCCAACATCTTTTGTGAGAAATTTTCTTGGTGGAAGGGATTTTTCCGGCTTACCAAACTGCTCGTGAACCCATTTCCTAGACATCAAGGGCTTCAAGGGAGAAGGTAATTCATTAGGGAATTGGTAGGAAGGTTTCTTCTGATCAAGCAGAAAAAGTTCTATAGCAAATAAAATTTTGCTATCTCTTTTAAAAGCTAAATGCATGCCCTCTTTAGCCATATTCAGAGCAATAAATGAAGCTCCAGGATATCCTATTGGCTTAGTTTTATAAGGAATTAACCCTTCATTAAAAATTTCCTGATGAGACCTACCCAAACTGTTTATTAATGCCTCTACATTGACTGTCATTTGTATAACCCTTTTTGCCTCCTGCTAGCTACCACCCTAGTTGATTCCGGTGGATAGTAGTTTAACACCTGAACCGACTGGAAATACCAAAATATTGTTATTCCTCTGTACCTTCATTCGATATTATTCTTGAAGTCAGCTTTTGTTTTTTAATTCCATCTTACATACTCTTTCATTCTTACAGAGTTTATTATAGTTATGACTGAACTCTGCTGGTTGCAGAGCTCAGTCCTTATAAGCCACTATTTTTTATTGATAATATTATGCGAATAATTCATTTGATAGTAATTTCACCTAAATATTAATCACTTACAATAAAAGCAATGAAATACTACAAAGAATATTTAACTCTAAAATCAATCTTTCTTTGAAAGATAGAGTTTCTTCGCATCTTCTAAACTCATAGAATTAGCTCCTCCTGAAAAATGTGGGTCTGCTGATTGAACAGGATCATCCTCCCAATTACATATCGGACATATTTCATATTCCCCTAAACGCTCAATTGTCCGTTTACCGCAACACGGACAAGTATTATATTCCATCATTGTCTGTTCCAATATTCTATTCCTCTTTCCGGTTTAAACATTGTCCTGGGAATACCATCTTTGCTCTTTGACGCAAATGTGTTTGAAAGTGGGTGATAAAAAATTTCATCACCGTTTGCTCTCTTTTTCCTTAAGGTTCCACTAGGAGGATTATTAACAAAGTCATGAGTAGCATCAACATATTCTTTAGAGTTTTTAAGCTCAGGAAATTCATGCTTATGTTTTTCCCAATGATTATATGCATTTGATACAGGTAGTAATTTCTTTGTTTCAGTCCAAATCTGAGTGTCTTTATTTTTACTCAAATACACATACACCGGCGGCATATTCGGGATGGGGAATATCAGAATATAATCGCGAAAATCCTTCTCTTCCGGCATTGGCAACGATTCAATATCGCTGCCTACCTTATCCGGGATCGGCAATACGGTTATCTGCGATGGAATAAACGGCTGTTCCTCATTCCCGGTATGGGGTGGAACTTTGAATTCCTGTTCGTTTGGTGTCCATAAAATCGTCGGCCGGTATTCTCCCGGTTCCCAGAACTCATAATTACCGGTGACCGGAGTCCGTTTCATCATACGAACCGGCACTTTCTCCATACCGCTTTCCGGGCTGACGTGATAGCCCTGAACCGTCATCCTGCCGCTTTTTTCATCTCTGATCCAGCGAAAACGAACGCGAGTCGGTGCTTTACCGAACTGTTCAGCAATTTCACTAAGATGATATTGGTTTAAGTAAAGTACAACGTCGTTGGTTCTTACATTAATCGCATTTGCTGCCAGTCATTTGGTTATCTTGGATTGCTCATACTATTGAACTTGATCCCGCAAATACCCGGTCAAATTTCCCATTGTTCCAGCCATCGGATTTTTTCTCTTTTGTCATGCTAACAGCCATTTGATTCCATATTTTCTGACCGACAATGTTTTAAACGCTGACAAGGAAATCCGTGGCTGAAGATAGCGATCTTGAGAAAACAGAAGAACCCACTCCCCATAAGCGGGAAAAAGCCCGCAAAGAGGGGCAGATAGCCCGCTCCAGAGAGCTGAGTTCTATATTGATGTTGACCAGTGGTTTAAGTTTGCTCTGGATAAGTGGTCAGTCAATGACGCATGAATTGTCGTTGATGGTGTTTGAAGGGTTTAGCTTTGATCACAATGTAGTCAGCAATGATAAACAGATGGTTCAACAGATTGGCAGATTGCTCCAGCAAGCTGTTTTGGCTTTGTTGCCGGTTTTTGCCGGATTAGTGTTAGTAGCATTAAGTGCTCCGGCGCTATTGGGTGGATTAGTGTTCAGTACCAAATCCATCAAATTTGATCCGAAAAAATTGAATCCCATTTCTGGCCTGAAACGTATTTTTTCAATGAATGCGTTGGCGGAATTATTCAAAGCACTACTTAAAGCAGGATTTGTCGGTATTGGCGCCGCTTTGTTCCTTTGGATGAACTGGCCTGCCATGTTACGGCTCATAGCTCAACCGCCACTGTTGGCACTGGATGATGCTATGCAAATGCTGATATTCGCCGGTTATGTGGTGGTTTTCATGTTGATACCGATGGTGGCTTTCGATGTTGTTTACCAGATATACAGCCATTTGAAAAAACTGAGAATGACCCGGCAGGAAATAAAGGATGAATTTAAAGAACAAGAGGGGGACCCACATGTTAAAGCGCGTATCCGTCAGCAACAACGGGCGGCTGCCCGTCAGCGTATGATGGCGGATGTACCTAAAGTGGATGTCATTGTCACCAACCCGACTCACTATGCTGTTGCGCTGAAATATGATGAAAAAGCGATGGGTGCGCCGAAAGTATTGGCGAAAGGGGCGGGGATTATTGCATTACGGATTAAAGAAATAGGTACAGAAAATCGCATTCCATTACTTGAGGCGCCGCCACTTGCCAGGGCGCTTTATCGCCATAGTGAAGTTGGCGGGCAAATCCCCGCGACACTTTATGCAGCCGTCGCGGAAGTTCTGGCTTGGGTCTACCAATTGAAACGTTGGAAACGGGAAGGCGGCTTGAAGCCGAAGAAACCTGAAAATCTGCCAGTGCCGCCAGCACTGGATTTTGCTGGAGAAAATAATCGTCATGGCTAATCTGGCCTCTATACTTCGTTTACCGGGCAATATGAAAGGCTCGCAGTGGCAAATGCTTGCCGGGCCGGTATTGATCCTCTTGATTTTGTCGATGATGGTATTGCCATTGCCGCCATTCATGCTTGATTTGCTGTTTACGTTTAACATAGCGCTATCAATCATGGTGTTGCTGGTGGCGATGTTTACCCGGCGTACGCTAGATTTTGCCGCATTTCCGACCATCTTGCTGTTCTCCACGTTATTGCGCTTATCTCTTAATGTAGCTTCAACCCGTATCATTTTATTGGAAGGGCATACGGGTTCTGCGGCAGCGGGGCACGTTGTAGAGGCATTTGGCCATTTTCTGGTTGGTGGCAACTTTGCTATCGGTATTGTGGTATTTATCATCTTGGTATTGATTAACTTTATGGTCATTACTAAAGGTGCAGGGCGGATTGCCGAAGTGGGCGCCCGTTTTGTGTTGGATGGCATGCCAGGTAAACAGATGGCAATTGATGCCGATTTAAATGCCGGATTAATTGGTGAAGAAGAAGCGAAGAAACGCCGTGCTGAAGTGACACAAGAATCGGATTTTTATGGTTCGATGGATGGCGCCAGTAAGTTTGTGCGCGGCGACGCGATTGCGGGATTGATGATCTTAGTTATCAACGTCGTTGGCGGCTTAATTGTTGGTGTGGCCCAACATGGTATGAGTTTGGGGGATGCGGGAGAAGCGTATACCCTGTTAACCATTGGTGATGGTTTGGTTGCACAGTTACCTGCTCTCATTATTTCTACTGCGGCGGGTGTTATTGTTACCCGTGTAGCAACGGATCAGGACGTTGGTCAGCAGATGGTAACTCAACTGTTCAACAATCCCAGAGTGATGATGTTGAGCGCGGGTGTTCTCGGATTGTTGGGCATGGTACCGGGAATGCCCAATTTTGTTTTCCTGTTATTTACCGCGGCATTAGCTGGTCTTGGCTGGTATCTGTATCGCCGTACTGATGCGCCGGCAATAAATACAGAAAAACCAAAAATAGAAGAGCAGCAACAGACATCAGAAGCTTCATGGTCCGATGTTCAGCTTGAAGATCCTTTGGGTATGGAAGTGGGATATCGCCTGATCCCGATGGTTGATTTTCGCCAGAATGGTGAGTTATTGGGTAGAATCAGCGGCATTCGTAAGAAATTTGCCCAAGAGATGGGATACTTACCGCCAGTTGTTCATATCCGGGATAACCTTGAACTGGCCCCAGCGGGCTACCGTATTCTGATGAAAGGGGTAGAAATTGGTCGTGGTGAAGCGCATCCGGGGCGCTGGCTGGCGATTAATCCCGGTGGCGCCGTGGGGGAATTGCCAGGTGATATCACGAAAGATCCCGCTTTTGGCCTGTCTGCGGTTTGGATTGATGATAGCCTCAGAGAGCAAGCTCAGGTTCAGGGGTACACGGTGGTTGCCGCCAGTACGGTGGTTGCGACCCATATGAATCATCTGTTGACGCAATATGCCAATGAACTGTTTGGTCGTCAGGAAGCCCAGCAACTGTTTGAGCGAGTCAGCCAAGAGATGCCTAAACTGACCGAGGACTTTATTCCTGATGTTGTTAATCTGACAACCTTGCACAAGGTGCTTCAAAATCTGTTGTCCGAACAAGTGCCGATTCGAGACATGCGGACAATTATTGAAACCTTGGCTGAACATGCGCCTGGACAAACTGATCCTTATGAATTGACATCTTTGGTTAGAATTGCGCTTGGTCGGGCAATTGCTCAACAGTGGTTCCCCGGAGCGCAGGAAATTCAGGTCATCGGATTGGATGCGGGCCTTGAGCGCTTGTTAATTCAGGCGTTACAAAATGGCGGTGGTTTGGAACCCGGATTGGCGGATAACTTGCAACGGCAGGCAACGGAAGCACTACAACGTCAGGAAATGTTGGGCGCGCCTCCGGTACTGTTGGTTAATCATGCATTACGCCCGCTGTTATCGCGTTTCTTGCGTAGGGCTTTGCCTCAATTAGTGGTTTTATCTAATCTTGAAATCAGTGATAACCGTCAGATTCGTATGACCGCGACCATTGGTGGTAACGGATAGCGGTATCAATAGCATTTTTTTACAAGTATCACCGAAGTGATTTCTATTCACTTCGGTTTTTTCATTATTAAATAATAATTGCTAATGTACTTATAGGTTAGTAACAATAATCTAATATCAAAAAATAAGTGAATTATTTTTAAGTTAATTTAGATTCTTAAAAAATAAATTTTATATTTAATATTTGTGCGCTCATATAATAAGTGAACTTTTTTATGTGAAAATAATTCATTGGGTGTTTTGTGCCTAAATGTATTACGTGAACGATTATTAAGTTTATTCATGACGAATATTATGTCCGTAGCTGATATTAAAAAATTCTCGAAATAGATTAAAAATAGATCAAGTCATACTGAGTGAGAATAATAAATAACGGGTTAAACAGTCAAATGCTGAATAAAAGAGTGATAAAGGAAAGATAAAAAATAATACACAAAATTGGGTGACGAAAAAAGAAAATTCAGTAATATCTGATTCCCTACACAATTCAAAAGGATGAGAGTTAAATATGTATAAAAATATGTTAAATCCCGTAACATTAAGAAAAACAGAAAACGGACCTCAACTAAAAGGAAATGAGGACACATATGACACATCAATATTAAAAGGCAGTCCTGTAGGACGAAGGGATATTGGGAATTATGCACCACTACCCGCTCAAGCAGAAGTTTTTCAAACAGTTGTTGACGAAAAAATAGCAAACTTCAAAACAAAGGGAAATCCAATATCAATCGTTGTCTGGCGCAATAGCCAGACGGGGTTTACTCACATCATGGATGGTCAGCATCGGTTTATTGCTGCATGCATACTTGGAGTGCCTGTTAAATTAACGTGGAAAAAATTCGGCATACCACCCAATCGGATAGACTGGAGTGGTACGAAATTCTCAGATGGAATACCAGCTAAAACTAAGATATTTGGGAAATAATCGATTAAGTTAATTTAATGTGTATTAGGTGCGACTCGTACTGATACAGAACCTTGAAAAATTGAGAGTTGCCGGTTTTTGTATAGATTTGAAATCTTAAACAAAACGCCAGGTAACTCTCATGTTCCATACTATCAACCCTATTATCAGATATAAAGCTGGCTGACGAATGCTTAGTTTTCTATTCTATTAAATCTGAAATTCCATATTAGAAATTTATATTTTGCATATTGTTAATTTTTTATTATTCGTTAATAAATCTCTTAATTTAAATGAATTGTCCGTCTGGTTTAATATTGTGAAAAATTAAAGAGATAATTGACATGGCTATTAACAATTTTTTTGCATATATTAACCATCTCCCTTTAACATTTTATCGGTTCTCCCCAGTTATGAATTATTTAATGTGGATAATTATAATTCTAGTGTTATTTAAGTGTACGCGATATTTTCTTAATTATTAAAGTAAAATTTTTATTATTTAGCAATGAAATAGCTTGGTGTAAATATGTAACATTTATAAGTGTCATTGATTATTATATTTTTCATAATAAAATTCTTGGTTGATTGATTTAAATCTAATAAAATGAATGGTTATTGCGGCACTAGTCGAATGTTATTTAAATAATATCTTTTTATATGAGATTTCTAAAAAAAAGCAATTAAATTTTCATCAAATAACTGGCAAAAACTCGCTTTTCTATAATGCTTAAATATAGCTGGTTGTGTCATACGAAAAACGAATAGCGTAGTCAAGTTAAATATTAGATAAGAATCATCGGGAGCGAGTCTTCCGAGGGCAGTATCAACTATCAACTATAACACATTAACCAAGGTCTGACTTTATTAATAGGGGGAACATTATGTCCACCGAACCGCCGCTACATCAAGAAGATATTGTCGTGATACATGTTGCCACACCCGATGATTTGGCGAAGTTTGCTGATCAATCACTCTTCTGGCATGAAGAAACCTATGAACAGATGAAAATTGCGGAAGTGTTGTTTACGCCAGCCGGAGAGATTCCACCTGGCTTGGGAATTAAATATGTCGCCACGCCCGGTGATTTGGTGAGGTTTGTCGATGAAGAAGGTTACTGGAGTGAGGAAACCTACGAGCAGATAGAATTTGTAAGGGTGTTGTTTATACCCGCAGAAAAAATACGCGGTGTGGGGATTAAACATGTTGCCACACCCGATGATTTGGCGAAGTTTGCCGATAAAGAATTCTTCTGGAGTAAGAAAGACTACGAACAGCTAAAAGCCGCAGAGGTGCTGTTTGTACCCAGAGAAGGAATGCCCGTTTAGGGGCTAAACATATCACCATGCCCGACGATTCGGTAAAGTTTACCGATAAAGCGGTCAATTAGAATAAAGAGAAGTATCAAGAGAGGGATAAAGCCAGAATATTGTTTATCCCGAAAATAAAAGAATAGAACGGCGTGTAATAACATCAACTTATCTGTCATTCTGAATTGGAGGTATTAATGGCTAACAGCAAGACATCTATTACATCCAGCGAGAATAATCCGTTGGATAAAGAGGAAGTCAAATCCTGGTTTAAATTATATTCCCTGCCGAAAAGTGAAAATTATGCTCAATTGGTGCAAATAGCGGCGGAAGGGCGGCGTTTGGCCGGGCTGGATGCTGATCAGGCCGATAATAATCCAGGAGCAGGATTGAACCGGGATCTGGATGAAGTGAATTTACTCTTAGTGAATCCCGGAGAAGGGGTGCATATCGGGGAAGACCGTGAAATTGCTGTCAATATTGATAAGAGCAGCGGCTTACAGTTCATTAATGGCGAATTGGGATTACGCCCCGACTTTAAATTGTCGCTGGCATTGTTTGAGAGTTTTACAGAGGAACAAAAAAGGGAGCTTTACCGTTGGCTGATTCATGCTGAGGAGATGGCAGCAAGTAAGGCGCAGTTGCCCGCGTTTGATTTGCCGACCAACGGTAACAATAAAAACCTTGGCGCTGTTGTCAGTGTCAGCGGCGATGGGAAAACTATCGCGCTTAGTGGGGCAGAGGCTAAGGAACCTGTATATCTATTTTCTTATACCGATAATGGTTGGCGGCAGCAATTCGCTGATTACGTTAGTGGTTATGGCGGCAGAGCGCTAAGTCTGAATCGAAACGGTAATATTCTCGCGGTGGGTATTGATAACCGAAACAGTGATGGCGGGCATGGTTCAGTGTTCGTTTATCACAGATTGGCAAATGGTGTGTGGGAGAAATCGGCCAAAATTTGGCTTAGTGAGGCGAACGTTCAGCAGCATTTCGGTTGCGCTGTGAGTTTGAGCGCTGATGGCACACTATTAGCGGTAGGTTCTTATGGCTGGAGATCGGGTTTATTGACTAACTGCGGCGCAGCGTATCTTTATCAGTATGACGGAAAGAAATGGTCACAGCTTGGTGAGCGTCTGACCTTAGCTTCTCCGGCACAGGGCGATATGTTTGGCGGCAAACTAAGTTTGAGTGCGGATGGTTCAACCTTGGCAGTGGCGGCAACGGGGCGTAATGGTAATGGTGAAGTGACGATATTTCATCGTCATGAGGAATACTGGCAGCCGCAACTGCCGCTCAATCCGTTGACTTCGCCTTTAACCATCAGCAAAGACGACTTTGGCGCTAGTCTCAGCCTGAGCGATAGCGGCAATATTCTGGCGGTGGGGTGTCCGGGAGAGAAGAACAATATTGGTGCGGTCTATCTGTACCAGCGTCACAGTAATGTATGGCAAGTTATGGGGATACTGAGAGAAGCGGTGAGTGCCGGGGAAAGGTTTGGCAGCGAACTCTCTTTGAGTAGTGACGGCCAGATACTGGTGGTGTCAACACCTGTTGGTAAAAATGACACAGGTGTGCAAACCGGGGCGGTGTGGTGGTTTAGCTATCAGAATGAACAGTGGATTATGCAGGGCAGGTTACTGGAGCTAGATGGGGAATCAAACCATAAATTTGGCGCCGGTGTTTGTTTTAGCGGTGACGCCAATACATTGGCGATTGGCGCCAGTGGCTGGAAAAGTGGCGAAGGGAAAGTTTACCTTTACGACTAGCTAAATGAGGAAAAGACGATGGCGAAAGAGATAACAGATGAAACGGTCAGTCAGCTTGGTACCCACTTCGCCCCTGGCAAGATCCCGACTGAGGCTGCATTTTATTCACTGATTGATTGGGCCACGTTGTGGCGACAGCTTTTTGGTTGGCAGGATGGTGATCAAGCTTATCATCCGGGGGTCGGATTGCAGATTATCGATAACCGCTTGGCGGTTAAGACTGGCAATGGCATCGCGGTGGAACCGGGAGGGCTTGCGTTAAGGCTACAGCCCAATGGGGGATTGATGTTGGATAAATCTGGGGCGTTGTCGGTGGATGGTACTGTAGCGGTTTCAGCACAAGCTTTTAAATTGCTTCCTGAGGAGACGAGGGAACAAATTGCCAAGTTGTTATTGAATGCTGGGACAGAAAGCAGAAAACAGCGAACAGAAAACAGATGACGGTGACTGCCTAATACGGCTTTTGAGGACATATTATGACTGATAAAGAAATGAGTTCTGTTGACTCATTGAAAGCGAGTTTTAAGTCTGGTGTTCCGCCCATGCCTGAAGCATTTTCCCATTTGATTGATGAGGCATATAAGGCATATGAAATCATTGATGGTGATAAGCGGGATGGCCCGACCGCAGGGCTGGAACGAGATGACAAAGGAAAACTGGCCCTCAACACTCACCATTCTGGCGGGTTAAACCTTGATCAGAGAACTTTGGCGCTGTCACTGAAGCCAGAAGGTGGACTCTCTTTTGATGGAGGAAAGCGTCTGAAATTGGATGCCGATCGGCAGGTTCAGTTTGCCGATTTCTTCAGTTTATCGCGGTGGGAGCGGATGGAGATCGCACAGTTGTTGGGTTTGAAACGCAGTACCAACACCAAGATGACGCGTATTGTTGCTCCTTCCCCTAAAGAGAATGAACGCTTTGGCACTTCTGTTAGCTTGAACGCGGCGGGAGATTGCTTAGTGGTTGGGATGGAGAAAGTGCTCTATTTGTATATGTGCCGGAAGGATGAGTGGTGGAATACAAGCACGCCCATTGTGTTTGAGGCTTATGGCGATAAATATCGCAGTGCTTCATGGAGTGTCGGTCTGGATGCGGAGGGAGATAACCTGGCAGTAGGATACTTAAGAGAAACCGATGTTTATAAAATGGATGCTTGTGTGTATATGCGCACGAATGGCGTCTGGGATACAAAAAATCCCATTGTGTTTCCAATCCAGCGTTCTTATAGCGGCTATGATGTAAATGTCAGCTTGAGCGCAGTAGGAGACTGTCTGGTGGTGGGGGGAGACAGATCTCAGCTCTATGTGTATACACGCACGAATGGGATCTGGGACAGAGAAAGCCCCATTAAGCTTTATTTTTCGGATTATGGTAACGAGGTTGCCATGATTTGTCTGAGTGCTTCGGGAAACTGTCTGGCGGTGCATGGTACCAATATTAATTATCCTTCTCCTGCAATAAACATGGTTTGTGTGTATACACGCACGAATGGGACTTGGGATGAAGGCTACATTAGGTTCAATCCCCCTGAAGATAGTTCACCCGGTTTTGGCAAGGTTTTTAGCCTGAATGCAGAGGGAGATCGTCTGGCGGTGGGGGCGGATGATGACTCACCCATTATTAATGGGAAGGTTTATCTGTATACGCGTACGAATGGGATCTGGGATACACAAAATCCCATTAAATTTTCGGCTCCTGCAAGTGGCGTAACGTATTTTGGCTGCACTATCAAACTGAATGATGCGGGAGACCGTCTGGCAGTGGGGGCGGCTTCCCGAGTGTATGTGTATACCCATCTGAATGGTAAATGGAATATGGAAACACCTATCGAGATTTTGGACCCTTCAGGCAATTTAGACAATGTAAATGGTTTTGGTAAGGCTGTCAGTTTGAATAAGTTAGGAACGAGTTTGGCGGTTGGTGCAGTTTTAACCAAGGTCGGTTCCGCGCCTGAAGCCGGTGCAGTCTATACCTTTGAGAATGTCAAATGAAGACAGAAGACAGAAGACAGAAGACAGAGGACAGAAAACGGAGAACAGAGAACAGGTGACGGTGACTGTCTAATACGGCTTTTGAGGACATATTATGACTGATAAAGAAATTAGTACTGTTGACTCATTGAAAGCGAGTTTTAAGTCTGGTGTTCGGCTCATGCCGGAAGCCTTTTCTCATGTGATTGATGAGGCATATAAGGCATATGAAATCATTGATGGCGCTCAGGGTGATGGCCCAACCACAGGGTTGAAACGAGATGACAAAGGAAAACTGGCCCTCAACACCCAGCATTCTGGCGGGTTAAACTTTGAACAGGGGGCTTTGGCGCTATCCTTGAAGCCAGAAGGTGGATTCTCTTTTGATGGGGGAGGGTATCTGAAATTGGATGCCGATCGGCAGGTTCAATTTGCGGATTTTTTCAGTTTATCGCGGTGGGAGCGGATGGAGATCACGCAGGTGTTAGGTTTGAAACGTACTATGATGACGCGTATTGTTTCTCCTTCTCCTAAAGCGAGGGAGTACTTTGGTACTTCTGTTAGCCTGAATGCCGCGGGAGACTGTTTAGCGGTTGGGATGATTAATAAAGTCT
>NZ_JAJAFY010000129.1:0-1380 GCF_025384885.1 Photorhabdus kleinii | reverse complement strand
ACGATTGCCTCATCCTCACCCTGATCATCATCATTTTGCTTATCTGTATCGGGAGCAGTGGGATCTTCTTCCACCGTTTCTATCTGAGAAGCTGACTCCTGGCCGTCAACCATTAATTCAGGCGGCAAGCCGCCCAGTTCGTTTTCAGTTTCTTGCTGTTTATTTTTTGCCATATCACACCACCGTTGCACACAATGCCGCATTAACCCGGCTTGGGATAACTAAAGGAGAGGATTGCACCATGATATAACGTTGCGCCGGATCGGGATTCACCCAACTTTTTGGCGCATAAGCCAAAGGTCCGTAGATAAAATCTGGATCAAGAATGAGTCCGAAAGCCCGTGTTCCCATTAAGTCCGCACCTGACATGATAACCGTACCATCGGGTATCATGGGTTTTTCAACATTATCAACAGGGTCAATAAACCAGTCGTTGTATAACCAGAGATTAAAGTTGCCCCAAATCCCCTTAAATACAGCCCCTTTTTGAACTGTTGGACCGATATTCACCTGGTTACCAAATGGGTTTAATGATGGGAAAGTTATCGCAGTATCTTTAATGCTGGTATCTAACCGAAATGCTTTCCACGATGATGTTGTAAAAACCAAATCAGTAGGTACTGCGCCGGACTCTTTCAGAATTAACGTTTGCCAGGCTTCAATATCATCAGACGGCTGCGTGTTTGTTGCCCCTGCTGCAACTTTTAGCGGCCATTTGTCTGAACCGCTTAATGTGACAGTCAAATTAGATGAGCGACCGAAATCAATTACTGTGGTCTCAAATCCATCACCTACCACAGTAATTTGGGATTTTACTAACGCATTTGCAGCCATCCATTCTAATCGCCGGTTAATCATGTCAATTTGATCGGCCATTTCGAATTGCAGATTTAGCATTTCGCGTTCTGCTGCTGTGTACTCACCGCCGATACGCTCCCCAATTTGACGACGAATCGGTTTACGTAAATCCGGGGCGCGTTTATCTTTGATGTAAGCGGGCTTGAATGTATTAGTCTGGTATTTACGGCTTTCAACCAATTTTCCCTCTACAAGTGGCGACACGAACGGCGCCATCCGGCGTTTACCGATATCGACATCAATAGACACTACCTCGGTTTCATAAGTCACAATGTTGGGAAAGAAGCGGTCTAGCAGCCAGTTTTGGCTTGTGATCAAGTTCGGAACAAGCTGTACTAACACGTTAGTATCATAAATATTCATGCAATTTCTCTATATGCAATGCTGGCAGCCAGAGCTGCCAGACTGAATTTAAAACGAGCGCATCCCTGCCGGGTTAACGGCATCAAGCGTAGTTAAGTGGAATTAAGCGATGGGGGCTTGAATGCTATCGCGAATGAAAATAGCCGAAGGACGTAGCGC
>NZ_JAJAFY010000128.1:0-1401 GCF_025384885.1 Photorhabdus kleinii | reverse complement strand
TTCGGCTTTTTAATACGACTATGAAGCATCTATTATGCGAAACCAAGATATTTAGTTATTACGCATCAAGATACTCAGTTATATAGTCATAAAATGAATCATTTACTTTATGGTTTTCTAAAGAATCAGGATTTACTAAAACAATAGGACACTCATGTTCACTATTCACTATACTGGTATCAATACATAACAAATAATCGCCATCTTGAAAATCCAATGCTATATATTTATTTGGTAATCCAATATCTTCTCTTTGAAAAAGAGTAAATGATACAACATCTCCATCTTGGCCTACTTCATTTGCAAATAAACCTGCAAATGAGCGGTTGTCAATCTCAATTGAACCGAATTTTTCAATAAAGTATGAATAAGAAGGAGGGAATGAAACCCCTAATATATCTTCAGCTTTATTAATAAGCTCTTTATTAACTTCGCCTGATATATATATTTCACAACCATCAAGTTTATTCTTATTAATCAAGTCATTAATACTATCTTTCATTTTTATAACTCCTCAGCACGCAATTTCCAATATTCCTTCCTGAATTTATTATATCCTCTTTCAACAACCTTGTTATTTCTAAAGCTTCGTCCATTTTCAATTAAGCCATGAAGTTCTCGATGGTATTGTTTATGTAATGATGCAGGCAACTCTACCATCGGGCCAGGTTCTTTTCCTATAACGTGATGTAAATTAATTTGTCGGCCATCAGGACCAAATGGGGCATAGCCTTGTCGCATAAGATCTTTATTTGTTGCTCCATTTTCTATCATTTTTTTCATTTTATTAAAACTAGGCGAGTTTAATGCTGACTCCACTATATCCATATTTTTTACTGGAGTTTTCGCATCAATTAATCCATCGTTTTTATATACCTTTCGACCAAGAACATTATCAACTCTATTTTCTAGTTTATAATTCCTTGGACATGGCGTTAATCCTAGAGGGTCAGCCCATCCCGTGGGGTTATGAACATAACTGTACGGCGTTTCTCCTCCAAGCAACCCAATAGGATCGGGACTGAGATAACACGCGGCTTCCGGTGAGTAAAAGCGGTGCCGGTTGTAGCAAAGCCCTGACTCTTCATCCCATAACTGGCCGGCAAACCGGAGGCCCGGGTCCAGTTGCGGGTTCTCGCCCGGTCCGCCCAGCCGCAGCCCGTACAGGGACTGCTTCGGCCGCCGCCAGACCCGTTTCCCTGCCGGGTCGAACAGCGCCAGCGGTTCCCCGGTCGGGGCGCTGACCGCATATTGCGTCTGCACCGCCCCGGCCATCAGTTCCACCCGGTTGTCCAGATTGAGGGTAAACTGCTGCGTCTGCTGCGCCACTAACTCCCAGCCGTCAAACACCAGATGGCGTATCATTTTCAGCCGGCCGTGCTGATACTCGCGGATTTCCGC
>NZ_JAJAFY010000127.1:0-1406 GCF_025384885.1 Photorhabdus kleinii | reverse complement strand
GGTTCCCAGTATTTCCAAATCAATATCGCGGCACCGACAATAGCAACAATAAGTAGACCAAGCGGACTCAGTAACAGCGAAAACCCGCTCATCAATGCTCTAAGCGCGATTGTTCCGCCACTCCGCAATGCACCAAACCCCGAAGAAACTAAGCTCTTTAACCCGTTGAACAGCATAGACATAGTCGCCATTGGCTGTGTAAAAGCCATCGCGATCCCGCGTCCCGCTGCCGATGCTCCACTCCCTAACGCTTTAAATCCATTGGCTCCGCTTGTTACAAGCTGGCCGCCAAAACGGCGCAATGCCGCGCTGCTATTTTGGAAAATCGGCCCCCATCCCTTAATACTTCTGCTAACGCCACCTAGTGAAGGCAGCAACCCTTTTAAGCCCCCCGTTAATCTACCAACGGACGGAATTAATTTGCCGATCCCGCCGCCGCCCGTCAGCATAAATATACTGAGTTTCATCGCAGCAAGAGGCACAATGACCGCAGCAGCAGCCAGCGCCAGTGCACCCAGTGCGCCGACTAGCGTCACGATAACCAGCGTGCCAACCATGATTGCATAGGTTAATTTGGGATTGGCTTTCATCCAGTCGCCGACGCGAGCAATAATCTTTGTTAGCCCTTGTGTCAGTTTTCGGAACGGAGAGTCAACACTCTCCTCCATTTGTATCCCCAAATCTTCCCACGCTGATTTGAGTTGTTTAAGGTCGCCTTTCAGGTTATCGATTTTGACTTTTGCAACTTTTTCGGCTTCACCTTTTGAATTTTCATTAGCCTTTTTCTGTTCGTCATATTTACCGTTTGCGGCACCTTCTAGCACGGCCCCCATTCCGACCATCGCTTCTTCACCGAAGATGTCTTTTTTGATGCGTATTTGGCTGGGTTGATCATATTTGCGGAGTTTTTGATCCAGTTCTTTTAGAATATCGCCCATATCCCGCAATTTACCGTTGGCCCCGCTGACTTTAATACCCAGAGCCTTCATGGCATCCGCGCCCGCGCCGACAGGCGCGACAAGGCGGGATAACCCCCCCCTCAAAGCCGTACCCGCCATGCTGCCGCGCATGCCATTCGCGGCCATCATTGCGGCCATTGATGCCATGCTTTCTAAGCTAATGCCCAGGTTGGCAGCAATTGGCCCGGCATAAGTCATGGTTTCGCCAAGTTGCCGTAAATCAGTATTGCTTCGAGTAAATGTCGCAGTCAGAACGTCAGACACCCGGTCCATCTGATCAGCATTGAGTTTGAACTGGGTCAGCACGTTTGAGCCAATGTCAGCAGCTTCCCCCAGGTCCACGTCATCAGCTAATGCCATATTAAGCACGCCGGGTAACGCCGCTTTGATAGATTCAGGGGTAAGGTTCGCCATAGCCAAAAATTTCTGACCTGCCGCCGCATCAGT
>NZ_JAJAFY010000126.1:0-1425 GCF_025384885.1 Photorhabdus kleinii | reverse complement strand
CTATCGGTTTGCCAGATCCCGCTGACCAGAGCAGGATGGTCACCTCTCATAGGGGTCACATTCAGCGGTCCCCGGTCATAACGGGCATACCAGGCTTGTGTGGAAATATCATCAAAATGACCTTCACCATAAAAGTGCAGGGAATGGCCTTCACGGGGAATGACCCGTATTGGGCGTATCAGTTGGTTAATAGCAAAATAACTTTCCGGGACACTGCCCGGTAGTGGCGTTAAGTCTGGGTATTGACCGGCCCGGATCATCAGACCATTGGAGTAAGGGGTAATCACCACATCCGGGTAGAGGTGACGGGCCAGCGTGTGGCGTATCCATGATTCCCCTCCCAACCGTTCTACAAAGCGTTTGGACAGCAGGGTGATCCAGTTGATGCTTCTGATAGAGTGAGCATAATCATCCAGTGTGGTGTGAACAGTGGAATTGACTTGCAGGGAAGGGTAGCGCAGAGCCAGTTGGTACTCTAAAGGAAAATAATCATAGTAGTCTTTGGGTAAGACCAGACAGTAACCACAATCTCCCCAGTCAGGTTCAAGCTGTTCACATAGAAAATTCAGCCAAGCCATAAAGTGAGTCATGCCCTCTTGTTTTTTCAAATAATCCCAAGGCAGCACCAGACTCAGATAGGAGCTACTATCGTCACCATCATCCTCATCGGAATCCAGATAACGCATTAGATAACGAGGCGCTTCATCTTCGTTTTTAGCATCACTGACGACCCAACCACAAGGCTGATTTTTTTTCCTGGCGAGAATGCCTTCCTCTATCTTAATAATATTTTCCGGTGAATATTTGCTTAACCCCTTTAATGAATGACTATGAAAACGCAGGTAAATGCCAAACTCTTCGCGAAAGCGCCGGTAGCAGGCCAGAATGCGCTGTTTTTTCTCCTGGGTGTAACCCTGTTTAAAAAACAGGGTAATCGAGAGACCCAGACGGGAAACAGTTAGACCATCACCATTAATAAAAAGAAAAGAGGTCAGTTGTGATCTCAACTGGGAAAAATAATCTGAAGTTTCCATTATTTTCTCCGTGAATTATGAGGCCGTGGATAATCTGTTATTCCCACATATTTGCCGCTTCCCGTATCAGATGCCATACGGTTGTGCCCGGTTCTGTGCCTGGAACATCAAAAGACATCGCACCCTGAGCAAAGAAGTACTGCTGACCCGGCAGGCTATCAGTTTGCCAGATCCCGCTGACCAGTGCAGGATGGTCCCCTCTCATAGGGGTCACTTGTAGCGGGCCTCGGTCATAACGGGCATACCAAGCCAAGGTGGAAGTTGAATTAAAATGACCTTCACCATAGAAGTGCAATGAATGGCCTTCACGAGGTATCACCCGTATCGGACGTATCAATTGGTTAATAGCAAAATAACTCTCCGGGACACTGCCCGGTAGCGGCGTTAAATC
>NZ_JAJAFY010000125.1:0-1448 GCF_025384885.1 Photorhabdus kleinii | reverse complement strand
ACATCTACACGCGTAAGCAATACTCTGTACTTCTTCCATTCCAACAGAGCGGCTTTCTCTGAGTCAGTAGCAACTTCTAAGTCAACAGAGTCTTGTAGCAATGAGAGTGTTTCATTTGCTTGTTGTAACAGTGCTGCTTGTTGTTGCTTAGCTTCATTAATCTGATGAGATTTGAGAAGGTCTTTATCAACTACCCACTCTTTGCCGTTCCACGTATCGAAATCAGTTGGGGGCTTCTTGAAGGTTAGCGTATCCGGCAATTCACCGATTTCAGTAATTTCAGTCGGAGCGCGAGTTAACGTGTCGTAAGCTGTTTTGCCACGGTAATCAGGGAGTATTTGCCAGCACTTACCGTCTTCACTGCGACAAACGGCCACATCGCGAGAATCGGGAAGTTCTGGCGCATCGGGATAAGCACCGGCTGATAGGCTGACACCGAGCATCACATACTCAATATCTGAAACTGTGAATTCTCTCGTTATCTGATTCGAGTGATAAACCTTTATCCAGCCTGCCTGAATAGCCAATCCGTCTTTACCCAATACGGCTGTTTCATGTTCTAAAGAGTACTTTTGTTCTGTCATTATGCTGCTCTCACTATGTAGTTAAATGCGACGTTGCGGGGTCTATTTTCGTTAGCGGTTGGGACGACACGTGATGCGTCAAATGTCACGTTATCGGCACCGCGCACATAATTTGCTTCTTGCATACAGTAAAGGCCGGATGATGCATCTCGCGTTTGTGTAAAGCTCCCTGACGCATCATTGACTATTGAGAACTTACCATCAAGACGCACATCAAGACGACCTGTAATATTTCTGATTGCATCTCCCTGCCACGTTCCGCACACTCGCCCCGGATCGACGCCTCTACTATCATCCCACCCCCGGATAAATTCGCCTCTTAAATCGGGCACTCTACCGTTAGGATAAGCTTCAGCTAATTTTGGATATAAAGATTTATCAAATGATTGACCGTTGCATGTGAGATAACCTGCGGGTGTGTAGCGGTGTGGATATGGGAGCGGGACGCCAACAGGAACGTTGATATCATCTAGCATTGCCAGCATGCCAGATTTCTTCTGTACACTTGCGTAATAGATTGTATCGCCGTTTTTGTCTCTATATGAGATCGTTAATGGGTCTTGCTCGTCGGGATTTGCATAAATTTGAACGTATCTACCGTCTTTTTTTTCTAATTTGATTCCGGGATACTCATGATTAGCAACAACATTTAAACTACCGCAAGTAAAATCGTCTTGTGATTTTTTCCGCGCATATGTGCTATCTGCATCTGTTTTAGATACCGCATTATTCGCCTTATTCACCGTCTCCACCAATCCGAGGTTTTTCACAAACGCGTTTTTGTCGGGGATGTCGGCGCCGTTTTGGTTTTTTGCCAGCTTACTATTTGCATTATCATTTACATCAGAAACTAACTTCTGAGTG
>NZ_JAJAFY010000124.1:0-1507 GCF_025384885.1 Photorhabdus kleinii | reverse complement strand
AAATCGGTACTGGGTGGGTGATGAGTTTTCTTGATAATTTAATGGCGAGTGAATACGTCAAGCAGCCTGCTTTTGATCTAATGATTGGCGGTCAGCAAATCACAACACTGAATGACCGGCTGATTTCACTATCACTAACGGATAATCGGGGGTTTGAAGCAGATACGCTTGAGTTGGTCATTGACGACTCAGACGGTAAAGTTGCATTACCGCCACGCGGCGTCGAGATTTCTGTTGCAATTGGCTGGCAGGGAGAACCCCTTATTCACAAAGGTTTTTTTACAGTTGATGAAATTAGTCACAGCGGTCCCCCGGACCAATTAACTGTGACCGCCAGGTCTGCAGACTTTAGACAAGAATTCAATGTCAAACGAGAGTACAGCTGGCACGATATCACGGTTGCAAAAGTCGTCAGTGCGATTGCTGGCAGATACAATTTAAAGCCCGGCGTCAGTCGTCAATTGATGAATATTGAGATTGACCACGCCGACCAAACCAATGAGTCTGACATTAGTTTTTTGGGCCGGATGGCTGAAATGCTCGGCGCAATTGCGACAATCAAAAACGGTATGTTGCTGTTCATTGTACCCGGCCAGGGCGTTTCACGCAGCGGTAAGCCCTTGCCGGTTGTTACTCTCAAACGTGAATCTGGGGATAAGCATAATTTTAGCCTGGCTGATAGAGATGCTTACACCGGCGTTAAGGCTTATTGGTTGGATTTAAACTTTGGTAAAAAACCCGCAACAACAATGAAGCGTAAAAGTCAGCCTGACCAATCCACAAAAACAAAAACCAAGGCAACAGCATCAAATAAATCAAGCAAAAAAGAGGGCGATTATTTAGAAGGTGCAGAGGGAAATGTGTATGTGATGCGTCAGACATTCAAGACAGAACGTATAGCCCGCCGTGCTGCCGCGGCGAAATGGGCCACTTTGCAACGAGGAGCCGCCGAATTTAGTATCACACTGGCAAGGGGCCGCCCAGATCTCTATCCGGATCTCTATGCGCAAGTGATTGGTTTTAAGACAGTGATTGACTCCTCTGAGTGGGTAATAACAAGAGTGGGGCACAACATCGGTGACAGTGGTTATACAACTTCACTGGAACTTGAATTAAAAATTAAGAATACAGAAATGAGCGTGGCTGACGAAAATAGCAAAAATAGTCACAAGTCGTGATATGCTTATATTAAGCAAACCCCTTTTAGATTAGAGGGCTAATATCATGGCGTTTATATGTCCCCGCTGCAATGCTGTAGCAAAGACCCGCACAAGTGAAATGATGAGTGAAGAAACTCGTCGCAGCTATCATCAATGCCAAAATCTGCTATGCGGCTGTACATTTACAACCATTACAACCGTTGAACGCTATCTCTGTACACCCAATCAACATGAATTACCGCCAGAATTCAAATTACCAAAAATGGCATTCCCGGCAAGTCACTACGGTGATGAGCAAATAGGTTTTGGTTTTTAGCTCTACTGTAAGCAAGAAAATAAACCCCGAA